>JARXWK010000006.1 GCA_029916745.1 Dysgonomonadaceae bacterium PH5-43
CGGGTAAATCCTCGAAAACGAGTTGTTCCGGTTCACGAGGTTCGCCACACAAATCAAGTGCTTGTTGCGAAATGGGCATATATTCAACACCTTTTGTTTTCTGTTGTGTGAAATGCAATTGTGCTTGGTCGCCATTCATGCTGATTTCTTTCCATCGTAATTTCTGAATATCACAATGTCGTAATCCGGTAAGAGCAGAAAACAATGCAGCGCGTTTGAGAACATCACGTTCACATGGTGTGCCTGCAAGAATGTTAAGCTCTTCAACGGTCAAGTATTCACGCCTTGACTCTTGTTCCGGTATGCCTTTGATTTTTGCCGATAAATCAGTTGTCAAGTATCCATCAACAAAAGCTTGCTTTAATGCCGCCTTGAAAATAGAGAAGTAGGTTACGGCAGTATTGCGAGAAATAGTTCCGCTTTTATTTCCTCCGCAGGGAGCAGACAACAGATATAACTTAAAATCTTCGGCAAAGCGATTGTCGATTTTGGCAAAAAGCAATGTGTCTCCAGCGAAGAGCTTCATTAATTCGTAGGTTCGTTTCCAGTTTACACGAATAGAGTCCGAACTTTGTGCATGGCGTTTCTTTGCTGTGGCGTTAAAATACTCTATGAAATTCTGTTGCGCACGCTCCTTTTGTTCAACTTGTGCACTTTCTGTATCACTATATAGATCAGCATTATCATATTCTCGTTGGCGAAGTTTACGGATTCCATCGGCATAGAGCATCGTTTCTTGGTCTTTTTCACTTCGGCAAACGATTATTCCATTATCATCACGTTTGGGTTTGTAGGTTTTTGTTCCGTCCGAATCGGTGCGGGCGGTGCGCTTCTTATCCCATTCAACCGTAGTAATACAACGATTCAAGTATTCTCGGACACGTTGCGGAGTTTGCTTGCCGGGAACATAAACCGGATAGCTTTCAATATAAACATACCACTCTTTGCGGTCTTCTGCCTTGCGAAGCCGAACGGTAACTTTTGTGTTGGAGAGTTGTTTCATATTGTATTGGTCATTTTACAGAATCAATAATTGGACGCATTTTTTTATCATATTCGTCGTTCCCAAAATTTATGATGACTAATTTAGATCTACAACGAGTAATAGCGGTATATAACAATTCGTCGAAAGCCAAGTTAAACTCTGTCGAATGATCATATTTGGGCTCTAGTATCAGAAAGACCAATTCACTTTCCCAGCCCTTAAAACTATTAATTGTTGATATTTTTATCGTCCCGCTGTTCATCCAAAAATGAATTTTTTTATTAGTCCTTATAAAATGATAATCTGCGCCATACACTTCGCTTTTAAAGGCCACAAATTCTTTACTTTGATTGTCGATATATGTCAAAAAGTCTATTAGCGAACACTTAAATTGAGCACAATACCATTCCATCTTTTGTTTAAATCGATCAGGGTATTCTACATATAAATCATATATTGTAAGCAATTTGGCCAACTGATTTATTCCTTTTTCGTTCTTTTTGTCTTTGTCTCTTTTTATTAACCTAATTCCTGCTTGAACCCACTCGGGAATATTGTCCAGTGAATATTTTTTCAGTCTATTCATATACATTATTTCATAAGTTTCAAACATGGTTTTTGTTTTTTCTCCCGAAGCATATCTATAGTAAGCTTCAAAACGTTTTAATTGGCCTATTGTATACCCAAGTATAGTAATGTCATTAGGTGATATTTGGTTGTTGTTTTTACTTAGAATATTTTCGTATATTATTGTATATAAAGTTGATACAAGATTACTGTTTGATAGGTACATATAATTTATATCACCTTGTTGATTTCGCTCAAATTGCAATTCTCCTTGACTTTCATTTTTATTAAAAGAATCAATTTCGTATTTATCTCTAAATATATTTTTTTGATATTCAACGGCTAAATCTTTAATTTTGAAATCTGATCGAAAGCAACGTTTTAGCTCTGTGACACCTCTTACGTTCGTGCTAACATCTTTTTGCTCAGTTGGATTGGAATATATGTTTTGCTTTACATCACCAAATAGGACATATTCTCCGTCCTCAGAAAGAAAGCACTCTTTTATTATCTCCATCCAAGGGCGCTTGTAGTCTTGAATTTCATCAATAAATATAGCATCATATGTTCTTATTTTTGATTTCTGTTCCAAAAATAGTTTTTTGTTCGAATAGTAATTGCCTTCTAAATCTGTGATTTTTTCTTTTTCGAAAGGTATTCCTAGGTTGTTTAATTGGGAGTTAATAAATAGGTGGTAATTTGAGATAACAAACGCTTCCCAAGGAAACTCTTCTCTTACCATGCTTATTTTATCATGTATGAAATTTTTTAGAGTAATGTTGTATGTGAGAATTAAAATTTGAACATTAGGTTTATACTTTGATATTCTTTTATACGCTTGAACTGCTCTTGCTGCTAGTACAGTAGTTTTTCCAGATCCTACGACTCCTTTTATCCTCTGTTGTTTTTTGTGCTGCTCATATATTATTTCTCTTTGTTTTGGTGAGTATAAGAAATCTACCCCTTCTTCTTTCATATGAATAGGTGGATTTAAAAATCGTTTAAAACTTTCATATAAATCCGTTGTGAATAAAAAAGATTCTTTTTTTGCTTTTAAGTATCTACGTTCAAGTATTTTATTCAAATCTAATTCGTTAAGATTGTCTCTTCCTATTAGATCTATGTTATACTTTAAAAAATCTTGATACTTCCTGTCATTTTCGTATGGGTTGACAATCATGTCTTTAATCTGTGATTCATTTGCATTGTGAAAGTATACTGCGCATGAAACAATATTAAACTTGCGAATATCTTTTATTTTCTTTTCTAATAAAGATTCTATATGCAATTCAAATAGATTGTCTTTATATTTAAGAACTTGCTGAATTGGTGATTTAATCACAGAATTATTTTGCCCTAAAATCCAGTGTTTTTTTTCATTCAATCTATATAGATCTAAATTCCAATCCTTTACTTCTACAATCATCACTCCATATCCCTTGCGCATAATGAGGATGTCTGGGCGGTCTCCATTCATATAAGGATTGAAGTAAACCTCAAAACTATCGTCAAGCATTTTCTCTAAGAAGAGTAATAGTTCCAATTCGCCTGCTTCTGGCTTAACCTTAAACTGCAGAATTTTATCTATTGAAGGAATAAAAGTTGCCATAGCTGTTATTTGTAAAGGTTATCTATTTCAGTTTTCGGAGCGTAAACATAGTTGCCAATCTGTCGAGTTGGGATAGAATATTTTCGGATATGCTTATATACCGTGCTATCCGATATGCCGAACTTTTTGGCAATCTCGCCGATTGTATAACAATCTTGTGGTTCAAGGCTATAAAGCTTTGTTGCTGGTTTCTCCTTTTTAAGAGGTGTTTGGCGAATAGGAAACATTTCCTCTATCGCTGCTCGGTCAATCCGAACAAGACGAGCTCCTAAGTTGATAGCCGGGATTCGCTTTTGCCGAATAAGGCGATAGAGTGTACTCTTGGCAACGCCGAAAAGCGCAATTGCTTCGGGAACGGAAATATAGAGACGGTCATCCGGTATTTTAGCTACGACCGCTTGCTTTTCTTCTTCTTTTCGCTTTTGCCGTTTCTTTTCACGATATGCTGCATTGGCGCACGTTTTAGAGCAATAAATAGAATCAACCGTCTTCGGAACGAAAGGCTGTCCACACACTGCACATTGTTTCTGAATCTTATTCATCGGTATCTTTATCGCCATTTAAGTACTCATTAGTATTCATAAGTGCTCATAAGTTCCACTTCATCACTAATTAAGTTCCGGTACAATAATGGTACAAATGTATAATAAAAAACCATCAAAAACAATAGCTATCTACAAATCCACAAAAATAAAAACCCCCGTAAATCATTTATTTACAGGGATTTTCTATCATTTATTGATTATTCCTAATCGCCTTTTACTTCACTTCTTCGAAGTCAACATCAGTTACTTCATCTCCACCTTGTTGAGAACCACCTTGAGTTTCATCTCCGTTAGGTTGAGCACCGCCTTGTTGCGCTTGTGCTTGAGCGTTGTACATTTCCTGACTTGCAGCTTGGAATGCAGAATTTACTTCTGCTGTTGCAGCATCAATACCTGCAATATCTTGAGCTTTATGAGCTTCTTTTAGTTTTCCAAGAGCAGCTTCAATAGGAGTTTTTTTGTCGGCAGGAAGTTTATCCCCTAACTCATTCAACTGCTTTTCTGTTTGGAAGATAAGACTGTCAGCGTGATTTAGCTTGTCAATCTTTTCTCTTTCTTTAGCATCAGACTCAGCATTAGCGGCAGCCTCATCTTTCATTCTTTGAATTTCAGCATCACTTAGTCCACTTGAAGCTTCAATACGAATAGCTTGCTCTTTTCCTGTTGCCTTATCTTTTGCCGACACACTTACCACTCCATTAGCATCAATATCGAATGTTACTTCAATTTGAGGAACTCCACGAGGAGCTGGCATTATTCCATCTAAGTGGAACTTACCGATAGTTTTATTATCTTTTGCCATCGGACGCTCTCCTTGCAATACGTGTATCTCAACAGAAGGCTGATTATCCATAGCTGTAGTATATGTCTCTGTTTTCTTGATAGGAATTGTAGAGTTTGCTTCTATCATTTTTGTCATAACACTACCCATAGTTTCTATACCTAAAGAAAGTGGAGTAACATCTAACAATACCATTCCGCCCAAGTTACTGTCTCCTGAAAGTATCGCACCTTGAATAGCCGCACCTATCGCAACTACTTCATCAGGATTAACACCTTTAGAAGGAGCTTGACCAAATATTTTTTCAACTTCAGCCTGAATAGCAGGAATACGAGTCGAACCTCCGACTAAGATAACCTCTGTAATTTCCGAAGCATTCAAACCTGCATCTTTCAATGCTTTTTCACAAGGAGTAATACAAGCCTTAATTAATTTGTCTGCCAACTGTTCAAATTTTGCACGAGTTAGAGTTGTTACTAAGTGCTTAGGCATTCCGTCTACAGGCATAATATATGGCAAGTTTATTTCTGTAGATGTAGAGCTTGATAATTCTATTTTAGCTTTTTCCGCAGCCTCTTTCAAGCGTTGCATTGCCATAGCATCTTTGCGCAAGTCAAGACCTTCGTTATTTTGAAACTCTTCTGCCAACCAGTCGATAATAACGTGGTCGAAGTCATCTCCTCCCAAGTGCGTATCACCATTAGTCGACAATACTTCAAATACTCCACCTCCTAATTCAAGGATAGAAATATCGAAAGTCCCTCCTCCTAAGTCAAACACTGCAATCTTCATATCTTGGTCGGCCTTATCCAATCCGTAAGCTAAAGCAGCAGCAGTAGGCTCGTTGATAATACGTTTTACTTTTAATCCAGCAATTTCACCAGCTTCAATAGTTGCTTGTCTTTGCGAATCGGCGAAGTAAGCAGGAACTGTAATTACAGCCTCTGTAACTTCCTGACCAAGATAATCCTCAGCTGTTTTCTTCATCTTTTGAAGCACCATAGCCGATATTTCTTGTGGAGTGTACAAACGTCCGTCAATATCTACACGAGGAGTGTTATTATCTCCTTTAGCTATTTTATAAGGTACGCGCGACACTTCGTTTTGTACTTGGTCGTAAGTTTCTCCCATAAATCTCTTTATAGAGAAAATTGTTTTTGTAGGATTAGTAATCGCCTGACGTTTAGCAGGGTCTCCTACTTTTCTTTCATTATTTCCAGTAAATGCTACTATTGAAGGAGTAGTCATTTTTCCTTCGCTGTTAGGTATAACAACCGGTTTGTTACCTTCCATTACGGCAACACAAGAATTGGTTGTTCCTAAGTCTATTCCAATAATTTTACCCATAATTTGTTTAATTTATTTGTTTGATTTATTTATATTCTATCATCACACACCTATACATCTTCAAATGATATGCCAAATATAACTTTAGCACAACATCTGCCGAATTGTCACAATATATGGTTACTTGATTTACTTCTAAAACAACTATCAACTCATCTTTGTTTATCACTTCAATCAGAAAAACACAAAGACTACCATACTATAACGGTATAAAAAAGGGTGCTTTTACCTAAATCGTCTATTCAATTCGTCTTCCGAAATAATAGACACTATAAGCTTGCCATCGGGCGTATAGTTAGGCGATGGAGAGGAAAATAATTTTGCGACTAAAGACATAGACTCTTCTTCCGACAAAGTTTTGTTGTAGTTAATTGCTGTTTTTTTTGCTAAGGCAAGAGCCAAAGCCTCTTCTACTTCTTCTTTAACTTCGCAACCAGTATCTAAAACTTTGTCTACCATATTTTGTAGCACTTCGTTATAGTTTACGTTATCCAAACCAGAAGGAATTCCATTTATAGAATAAGAATTACCACCCAAGTCGGCAAGGTCGAAACCGATGAATGCCAAATCGTCTAAGATACACGGAAGCACAGTTGCCTCTCGTGGGGTAAAAGATATTATTTCTGGGAATAGCAATTGCTGAGACTCTCCTTTTCTTTGCACTATGCGAGACATATAATCGTCGTATAATATCTTTATATGCGCTCGTCTCTGGTCAATAATTGTAAGTCCGGATTTAAGTGATGTAATTATATACCTACCTTTATATTGTAGTATACTATCGGAATGATTTAACAATCCAGCTTCTTGCTCTTCAAAATCTATACTAAAATCTTCATCGTTAAGTCGTTCCGCACCTTCGGGAAGCACATTTAACTCTCGCTCTTTAGAAATATTTCTTTCATAAAGTTTTTCCCAGTCTATTTTAGAGCGGCTGTAAGAGTCAGTTTCTTTAAAGGGGTTATAGCTCGATTGGTATTTTATTTGAGGAGGAGCTACTGGCGTTGTTTCTTCTTTTTTATAAACAGGAATATCTATTGCTCCCTCTCTGTCGAACTCAAGAGTAGGAACCGCAATAGCCTCCTTAACTGCCGAAGCTATAATCTGGAAGAATTGCTGTTCGTTTTCGAATTTGATTTCCGTTTTAGTTGGATGTATGTTCACATCAATACTACTTGGAGCTACGTCTATATAAATAAAATAATTAGGTTGTTCGCCTACAGGAATAAACGGTTCGTAAGCCAGCATCACTGCTTTGTGGAAGTAAGGGTGTCGCATATACCTTCCATTAACAAAGAAATATTGCATAGCAGAACGTTTCTTACTCGATTCGGGCGAACCTATAAAACCTGATATTTTCAGAAAAGAAGTATTAACATCTATAGGTAAGATAGATGCCGCAATCTTCTTCCCCATAACATTTATAATTCTTTGCTTTAATGACGTTACGGGCAGATGGAAGATTTCGGTATCGTTATGCACTAAAGAAAATGATACCGAAGGATAAACCAAAACGATACGCTCAAATTCGGTTATAATGTTTTTTAATTCAGTATCATTTGATTTGAGAAACTTTCTGCGTACGGGAATATTAAAGAAAAGATTTTTCACAGAAAAGTTACTTCCCTTGTCAGTTACTACCCCTTCTTGTTTCTCCACTTGCGAACCAGAGATACAAATAAGAGTACCAACTTCGTCTTCCTCTCGTTTCGTTCTTAGTTCTACCTGAGCAACTGCAGCAATAGAAGCAAGAGCCTCCCCCCTGAACCCCATAGTCTTCAAAGAGAATAAGTCTTGCGCTTCGCGTATTTTAGAAGTAGCGTGTCGTTCAAATGCCATACGAGCATCAGTCCCCGACATACCTTTTCCATTATCTATTACCTGAATCAATGCTCTACCTGCATCTTTTACCACAACTTTAATATTGTCGGCACCTGCATCAATAGCATTCTCCACTAACTCTTTAATTACAGAGGCGGGGCGTTGAATAACCTCTCCGGCTGCAATTTGATTAGCTATAGAATCGGGCAACAAATGTATTATATCCATCTTTTGAACTAAGAGTAAAGAACTAAGAATGAAGAACTAAGAGTGAAGAACTAAGAATGGGCGCGAAGCGTAATGGAATTGCGATGCACGATAATAATCGCAACACACAGTAAAGACGCAGCGCGCCACGTCTCTACAATGCGAGTATTTTTATGCGCTTTGCGCCAACTCTTAGTACTTCACTCTTAATTCTTAGTTCTTAGTTCTTAGTGTATTAATCATATCTGCTGCCATTTTATCTAAGTCGTATTTAGGATTCCAATCCCATTCAGAACGAGCGGCAGAATCATCTAAACTATTAGGCCAAGAATTAGCTATCGCCTGCTTAAGAGGATCTACATTGTAAGTCATCTTAAAGTCGGGATAAAATTTCTTGATTGCAGCATAAAGCATTTCTGGGTCGAAACTCATAGCTGTAACATTGAAGGAGTTTCTGTGTATAAGACGAGAAGGATCAGCTTCCATAAGATCAATAGCCGCATCTAAAGCATCAGGCATATACATCATATCCATAAAAGTACCCGCTCCTACAGGACATTCAAAATCTTCTCCTTTTACTGCTTTGTAGAAAATTTCCACTGCATAGTCGGTAGTTCCACCACCAGGCAAAGTAAGATTAGAGATAATACCTGGGAAACGCACCGAACGAGTATCTACTCCAAAACGAGTGAAGTAATAATCGCTTAGCATTTCGCCTGTAACCTTAGTTACGCCATATATAGTAGTCGGACGTTGAATTGTATCCTGAGGTGTATTATCTTTCGGAGTACTTGGTCCGAAAGCCCCTATTGAACTTGGAGTAAACACTGCACATTTATATTCTTTAGCTACATCTAAACAGTTAATTAAACTATTTACACCTACGTCCCAGCCCAACTTAGGATTCTTTTCTGCAGTTGCCGATAATATTGCCGCCAAGTTATAGATAGTGTCAATATTATATTTCTTAACTGCATCTGCAATCTGATTAATATCTAAAGCATTAATCTCTACAGTAGGACCTGCCTCAAAAAATCCCTCTGGGAAAGGAGGTGCGAAGTAACCACATACTACATTGTCTGCTCCGTAGATAGAACGCAAACGAATACTCAATTCCGAACCTATCTGTCCGGTACTTCCAACTATTAATATCTTTTTCATCGATAAATATATTATTTCAATACACCTAATTTCTTGCCTACTTTCGTAAATGCTGCAATACATTTATCTAAGTGCTCTATTTCGTGAGCCGCAGATAATTGCACACGTATACGCGCTTGTCCTTTTGGTACAACTGGATAATAGAATCCTGTTACATATATACCTTCTTTTGAAAGCTCTGATGCCATTTCTTGCGACAACTTAGCGTCGTAAAGCATAACAGCACAAATAGCAGATTGAGTTGGCTTAACGTCGAAACCTGCCTCTACCATTTTAGAGTTAAAATATTCTGTATTTCTGTGTAGTTTATCTTGCAAATCGTTGTTGCTATCTAATAAGTTAAAAGTATAAATACCAGCACCAACAACTGAAGGTGGTAACGAATTTGAGAATAGATAAGGACGCGAACGCTGACGAAGCATATCTATGATTTCTTTCTTACCTGTAGTAAATCCACCGATAGCTCCACCAAAAGCTTTACCTAATGTACCTGTAAGGATTTCTATTTTTCCTTTTAGGTTGTATTGCTCTGTAGTTCCTCTACCTGTGCGACCAACAACTCCTGCCGAGTGCGACTCATCAACCATTACCATAGCGTCGTATTTCTGAGCTAATTCGTAAATCTTATCAAGAGGCGCAACATTACCGTCCATAGAAAATACTCCATCGGTAACGATAAGGCGGAAACGTTGTTCTTTAGCTTTCTGAAGCTGAGTTTCCAAATCTTCCATATCTGCATTTGCGTATCTGTATCTAACAGCTTTACACAAACGAACCCCATCTATAATAGATGCGTGGTTTAGTGAGTCTGAAATAATAGCATCTTCGTCTGTTAAAAGAGGTTCGAATACTCCCCCATTAGCATCAAAGCAAGCTGCATATAAAATAGTATCTTCTGTTCCAAAGAAGTTTGCTATAGTTTTTTCTAACTCTTTGTGCATATCTTGTGTTCCACATATAAAACGCACAGACGACATTCCATATCCTCTGTCTTTCATCGCTTTTTCTGCTGCATCTATCAAGCCTTGATTATCTGACAAACCAAGATAATTGTTAGCACAAAAGTTTAATACTTCCTGACCTGTGTTCAGGTTAATTTTTACCGACTGAGGAGAAACGATAATTCGTTCTTCTTTATATAACCCTGCTTCCTTGATAGCAGTAAGCTCATCTGTAAGATGTTTTTGAAACGCTGAATAATTAGCCATAATTGTATTTTAAAATTTGAGCAAAATTACAACAAAGAAATATATTAAACAAGAAATGTTTGAAGAACTCTCTTTTCTATATTGCAAGGTATAATATTAAGCTCTTTTCCCAGAACGACAGAATCTTCGCGCGCGTACAGAGGGTTTTATTTTTGCACTCTTCACATCTTGTAACTCATTGAGCACTATAGGAAAAGTGTGAAGGCAAGGGTTTCCGCCATTACAGATGGCGGAAAAGTTAAAAGTTGATATCTACAAATGGTTTTTAACGTTATTGCTCGCAATGTTGATGATCACTCAAAGAATTTCTCATTTTATATGAATCGTAATGGAGTTTGGCGACTATCTCCGGCTTACGATTTAACTTACAGCGTAGATTTAACTGCTCCTGCATACTCAAATCGACATTCTTTAACCATAAATGGAAAGAATGAAAACATAACAAAAGAAGATTTAAACTCCTCAATTCCTTTGCCTGCGTTTTACTGGAGCTGGTTTATCTTCTTCCTTCATTACTGCTTTTCTGAAAATATCCGAAGCATTTACAGGACGAAGATATTCATAATTAACAAAGTCTTTTAGAAATTTATCGCTGTTGGTAAGATCTTTCACTGGCAACATTTTACCTTCTGGCTCGGGCGACCAAGACATTCGATATGGTTTCCTTTCTTTTATGTAAACCGTTAGGTACGGACTGTCGAGTTTTGCTCTCCCTATGTATTCTAACTTTTTATCATCAAAAATATAATAAATAGATTCGGTAGAACCTTCTATCTCTACCCTATCCAATTCTCCTTTGGCGAATAATCCTGTTATATATTTACCTCTTATTTGATTAAAAAACTCAAGTTCGCCATCATACTCTTCTACTGCAAATGCTCGTTCTCTAACATAAAAAGTTTCTATATTCTCGCTATTAAACTGCACCTTAATGGTGTCGCCTGTTATTTGATAACCCGTATTCCACAGAATAGGCGTTTTAAGCATATAAAGCATCGAATCGGCTGTGTTATATTGTAGAGAATCGCACATTCCTTGCAAGTCTGTTCTAAAGAAACGAACACCATAATGAGCACTAATCTCTCGCTGCTCGCCTACTGTTTTCATCTGCAAGGTGTCTGCGTGAAGAAACAAAGAGTCTTTTTGCGAGTACTCTATCAACTGAGCCTCTTTAGTTGCGAATGCCATATTGTTTATTTCATCAAAATAACCATAATCGCCCATAAGTATAGCTTTCTGCACAGTATCATTCACTATCATATTAGAAAAAGCTTCGGCAAAGCCTTTATCGCGATTATAGAAAAGAGTATCGGCTGTTATTGTTTTTGAGTTATCTTTAGATACTATTGTAGAACGATCGTACAACGTCGCATTGTCGGTTTCGGTAGAGTACCAACCATTATCGGAGTAGATTATTCCATCTTCTGAAGTAATTACGGCATTACCTAATATTGTGGCAATCTTGTCGTTAGTGTTATATTTCAGAGTATCAGAGTTTAATACAAAGTTAGGATTAGTAAGGATTACCTCATCTTTGAAGGTTGCTATTTTAGTTTGTGGAGAATATTGTCCATAAACAGAATTAAGTTCGTTTATCGAGTCAACAAGTGTACCTCCATCAAAATAATAGCCTAAGTTTATATTACGGTCGTAGTTAAAATTATCGGTATAAAGAATTACATCGTTATGCACCATCTTTACATCATAACGCATCTTTGCTAAATTATTATCGCCTTCATAAACAAGATATTCTCCAAATATCGACAAGGTATCGTCTTGCCTTATCTCTACATTATCGAAAGCTTCAATAGAATTATCGTCGTTATAAATATATGCACTATCACAGAATAGCAATATATCATTATGACGAAACTGCACATTACCTCTTGATATTATAATATTCTTCCCGTCTATTGTTTTTGTAGGAACTGATGAGTCGGCGTGCACCATATGCACCTTCTTCGGGTCTTCTTGTCGAGAAGGAGATGCATTGTTCTGCATACTTATAAAAACAAAAAACAAAATAAACAGTATACAGAAATACGATGTTTTGGAGATATTATTCACCTAACCAACCTTTAATTTGAAAGTCGCAATTCTTCCAGTTGTCATTGATACGAATGTAAGTATCTTTTATCTTATTTTGCAACCAAGCGTCTAAAATCTTTTCTCGTTTTTCGTCTTCCACCATTGCTTTTAAGGTTAGATAATCGTCGCTTATATTTGCCTTATGCCCCATAGTTCGAGATTTCAACCTAACAATAGCTATCACTTCTCTGTTTTTTGAATTTAACATTGAGAATGGCTTAGACACTTCTCCCACGGCAAGGTTAGCAACAACTTTTCCTATTTCAGGAGGGAGCTCTTCCATTTCAAATCTTGAAGTTCCTGATCTTTCACTATAACGGTCTGAAGGTTTATTTACCATTAAGCCTTTATTGTTTCGAGTATCTTTATCGTGAGAAATGTGAGATGCGGCATATTCGAATGTAAATTCTCCTTTCTGAATAAAATCACGAATTGAATCGGCGCGAGCTATTGTTTCATTAAGTTCTGCCTCTCCTACCTTAGGGCGAAGAAGTATGTGTCTCACATTAATTCTATCTCCTCTTTTTTCTATTAATTGAATAATATGAAAACCGTTTTCCGTTTCTACTATACGAGATATTTTAGAAGGGTCGTTTAGTTCAAAAGCAACTTCCGCAAACTCGGGTTCTAAGGCAGCTTTTCCAGTAAACCCTAATTCACCTCCTACTTTTGCCGAACCACATTCGGAATATAAGCGAGCTAAAGTAGAGAACTCTCTTTGCCCTGTGGTTACTTGTTCCGAAAACTCTCTCAATCGTCTTTTAACTTCATCAATCTCCGAAAGTTCTATTGTTGGCTCTTGGGTAACAATTTCCACTTCTACAGTTGTTGGTATAAACGGCAAACTATCTTTAGGTATTCTATCATAGAACGTACGCACATCGGCAGGAGTTACTTTCATTGATTTCACTATACTTTGCTGCACTTGCCTTATCATTAACTGCTCTCTTGTACTTCGTCTTAGCTCGTCTCTTATGGCACTTAAAGGTTTTCCTCTGTATTCTTCAAGTTTTTCTTGCGAACCATAATCATTAATCATTGAATTAATATCATAATCGACATACCGCATAACTTCCGACTCCGACACACTCACGCTATCTAACTTAGCTTGATGAAGGTATAATTTCTGCACAGCAATTTGTTCAGGAATATAACAATACGGATCTCCCGGTATACGCTGATTATATAATTGTGCTCTCAAACGATATATCTCTACATCTGAGCGTAACACTGCTTCATCTCCAACCAACCAAATCACTTCATCGGCAACATTATCTTGAGCTTTCGCTACTCCTGAAAATGCTAATAAGCATAGTATAAAAGAAAGTATTCTATTCATTATAAAAAACTATTTGTCCGCTTTTTAGGGCTTTATTATATAAATCTTCTTCTGTTTTGCGTAAAAATTCTATTTTCTTCCGATTAATCAATATGTCTTTCACTGTAGACTTTGCATATTCAAATGGAGCATTATCTCCTGGCAATAAATAATCCTTTATATTCAAGAAGTAATAATAATTAGCATCTTGTTGTTCTAAGTAACGATTATTGCGAATAACATCTGACTCATTCTTATAATCTACTGGCCAAACATCCATTAAGTCTATAAAGTCGACCCAACTATCAACAAAATAATCATAACTTGTAGCATTCTGTATGCAATATTTCTCCATTTTCTCTATAGATGAAGGAGAATTTGATTTATACCAAACTCTTAGTTGATTAATATTGGGGGCATCTATTGGTATTTTCAAAAAGAATCCTTTAATCAAAGGTCTGTCTAATTGAAATTTATCTGCATTAGCCTCATAATAACTAATAATTTCATCATTCTCTATCTCTTTAGAGAGTTTTTCGTCTACTAATTGCTCTTGATATTGATAAATAACCAAAGATTTTCTATAGTTATTCACTAAATAATCTATTGTTTGTTTATTTACAATATTCTTTTCTGCTACATCAAATATTAAATTATCTATTATCCATGTTTTAATAAAATTTTCGGCAGCGAGCACACTATCTTCAGGATTTGAATATTTAGGCAAACTCGCACTTAGCTCTTCGATAGTCAAATATTTGTCGCCGACTTTCGCTAAGCTATCTACTTTATTAGCTGTTTCCCTTTTACAAGAAACAGCTAACAAAGATAGTATGACTAATATATAAATTAGCCTCATAAAACGTTAAATATATTTATCATTTTAGAGTATCAATCACATCTTGATAAATAACCACGGGATATTTGTCATTAAGATATTTCAACCACTCTGTTTCGAGATAATTTTGATAATCTGTTATAGCTAAACCTCGAACATCGGTATAGTCTTCAGGGGTATTGTTTTTCAACAACTTACCTAACAATAAAGATTCTTTATATTCTTGAGGATATTCAGCTTTAGAGCCTTTAAATATTTCTTGATCTACAAAAGGATTTTGTCCTTTAGTAAATAAGCCTTTTTCTACCTTAACGTACGACACTTCACCTACTTTATAGTTTTCTAATATGTAAGCTACTGCCTCTTCGTTACTTTTCTTCTTTATTTCTTTTTTAATCTTCTTCTTAGTGTCTGCGTCTTTAATCAAAACCACATATCCTTTCCAATGAGGCTCTTTCCAAGCATACTTAGCTTTGTTTTCTTCAAAAAACTTAGATAAACCTGTAGTATCTGTAGATGCTTTGTCCCATACTTCTTTATTGCTTACCTCGAACAACAGAATTCCGTCTCTATATTCTTGCATTAAATTTCTGAACTCTGGATATTTCGCTTCCAAACTTGCATCTTTGGCTGCCATAAGTTTTTCAAAAACAAACTGATTATACTTATCTTCAAATATTTCAGAGGATAAATTAGAGAACGAACGAGGGTTTTCTTTCAAAAAAGCCATAAAGTCTCTAACAGTAAATGGTTCTTTTCTGATTGAAAATAATAATTCTTCGTTGTTTCCAAATGTATGGTAAGTGTAAGTATCTTCTGTTGGAATAGTAGTTAATGCCGCTTCGTATAGTTTTGTATAAACAGGCATCTCAACAGTATAGCTATATTCCTGTTTCATTTTATCTATTGCAGGTTTATACAATTCGTAGTAACTACCTGTGCGCTCTAACTTTGTTTTCAATCCTTCTTTTTTACTTTCGTAACCAGCAGACTCTCTTTTGTCTAATAACTTTATAATATGATAACCATATTGAGTTTTTACTGGCTTACTAATAGCTCCAGTATCAGTCATCGCAAATACTTCGTTATTAAATTCGGGCACCATTCTTCCAAACTCAAACCAAGAAAGATCTCCTCCCCTTGCGGCAGTACCTTGGTCTTCTGAATATTCAGTTGCAAGCTCAGCAAAAGGAACACCTTGAGATAGTTTATCTTGTATTTCTTTTATCTTAGCTTCCGCATCAGAAACCTGAACGGCATCAGCATTTTCAGGACACATAATTAAAATATGAGCTGCGCGAACCTCACCAGGGTGTTGTTTCTTTGCATTTATCTTAATAACATAATAACCTTGAGGAGTGCGAATAGGCATAGTGATACCACCTGCTGGAGTATTAACAATAGGAGCTTCTAACGAAGGGTATAAATTAGCAGAAGAATGCCAACCTAAATAACCAGGACGAGAAGATGTTTTTGCACTTTCTTCATCTGTAAACTCCACAACTAATTTTTCGAAGTTAGCTCCTTTTCTTAATGCTTTCTTTCTTATATCTAAAGCTTTCTTATATGTTTCTAACGTATCAGCTGTTGTTAAACCTGCTGGACGTCCGTCTTTGAATTGAGGAAACATAACAAAAATAGCAGTCAACTCATTGTATTCTTTAGACCTATCATAAGCTTGCTTAATCAAGTCTTCATCTATCTCCTCGACTGTTAAGTAAGGACGAGCCAATTGTGTACGGTAATCATTCAATTCTTTATGAAATGCTGCGGTAGTGTCCATTCCTTGAGTTTCTGCCTCTGCAACTCTTAATTTAAAGTTTTTAAACAGCACCACATATTCATCTAAAGTACGTTTATCTATAGCATCTTCCGTATTATTTTTACTATAGATATACTCAAACTCCGACTTTTTAACATCTTTACCATTGACATTCATCACTACTGGGTCGTTAGTTTGAGCTACAGCCACAATAAAAGGCAACATTAGTAATAGAGAAAATAAACTCCTTTTCATATACATTTCAATTTCGTTAGTTATTATTCAATAATCAATTCAACGTTTATACAAACGTATAATATTAAACTTTATTGCATTAACCTTTATTTGTTGTATAATTTGGTGCTTCTTGAGTTATAGCAACATCGTGAGGGTGACTTTCCATCATACCAGCATTAGTTATTCGAGTAAACTTAGCATCGTGAAGTTTTTCTATATTTGCAGCACCACAATATCCCATACCAGCTCTTAATCCGCCTACCATTTGATAAACAACTTCAAACAAAGAACCTTTATATGGAACTCGAGCAGCAATACCTTCTGGCACTAATTTCTTAATATCATCTTCTGCATCTTGGAAGTAACGGTCTTTAGATCCTTTTTGCATTGCTTCTAAAGAACCCATACCTCTATATGATTTGAATTTTCTACCATTATATAATATGGTTTCCCCTGGAGATTCTTCCACTCCAGCCAATAAAGACCCCATCATTACTGTTGCTCCACCTGCTGCTAAAGCTTTAACTATATCTCCCGAATAGCGTAAACCTCCATCAGCAATAATAGGAACTCCCGAACCTTTAAGTTCTTTAGCCACATCATAAATAGCTGATAATTGAGGAACTCCAACACCTGCAATAACACGAGTTGTACAGATAGAACCAGGACCTATTCCAACTTTAACTCCATCAGCTCCTGCATCTACCAACATTCGAGCTGCTTCTGCTGTTGCGATATTACCTATAACTATATCAATATTTGGGAATCTTTTTTTAGCTTCCTTTAGTACGTCAACCACACCTTGCGAATGTCCGTGAGCCGTATCAATAACAATAGCATCAACGCCAGCATCTACTAAGGCTGCAATACGGTCGTAAGTATCTGATGTTACTCCAACACCTGCTGCAACTCTAAGTCTACCTTGCGAATCTTTACTTGCTAAAGGTTTATCTTTAGCTTTTGTTATATCCTTATATGTTATAAGCCCTACTAATTTATTGTTTTCGTCTACAACTGGAAGTTTTTCTATTTTGTGTTTCTGAAGAATATCTGCCGCTGCTTCTAAGCCAGTACCAGGCTCTGCTGTAATAAGAGGACTAACAGTCATTATATCATCAATATGCAAATCCATATTCTTTTGGAAACGCAAATCTCTGTTAGTAACAATACCAAGCAAGTTGTTTTCATCATCAACAACAGGGATACCACCGATTTTGTATTCCGCCATCATATTCAGAGCTTCCTGAACTGTTTTGCCTTTTTTTATACTTACCGGATTAGATATCATTCCGTTTTCTGCTCTCTTAACGGCACGCACCTGACGAGCTTGTTCTTCAACCGTCATATTTTTATGGATAACACCTATACCTCCTTCGCGGGCAATAGCTATTGCCATCTTGTATTCGGTAACAGTATCCATCGCAGCCGAGACCATTGGAATGTTCAAAGGTATGTTTTTTGAAAACTTAGTTTTCAATTCTACATTACGTGGAAGTACGTTTGAGTAAGCGGGGATTAAAAGGACGTCGTCGAATGTTAGTCCGTCCATCACGATTTTATCTGCAATAAATGACATAAGAAAAGCTTTAAATTTTATTGCGTGCAAATGTAAGGATTTTTCTTGTAAAAAAGGAAGATTAAGGAAATAATCTCAAAGTTTTATTGATTATTTATATATTTTCTATGTTAATGACACATTCTAAATCTAAGATTATTTCAATTACGCCTTCCCATAAAACAATCTTAGTAAAAGGAAGAACCGAAGTTAGTAGAAACCCCTTGCCGTTCTTAGTAGACACCCCTGTTCGCTCTTAGTAGATAGGCGAGATGCTTCTTAGTAGAGACCCGATGCAGCTCTTAGTAGAACCGCCTAATCTCTCTTAGTAGAACCACCCCGTCGTTCTTAGTAGAGAGACCTCGCCTATCTACTAAGAGACACGAGGGGTCTCTACTAAGAGAGACGACCCTAAGTGAAGCTTTGCATTTTTAGTAGAAACATACAGCAATAAATCTTCATTTAGATTATACTTTTTAATGTATTTAATTAAAAACAAAAGCCCCTTGCTTAATCAAAAACAAGGGGCTTTATTTAATTTATTTATCTATATAATTACATATAAACCGCTGCAAATTTTGCCACTGGATTCATATCCACGTCATAGAAAGTTAGAATATCAGCGTCGACATCTACAGTATAACTATCTACTTTTTGAAGCGCTTTATTAAATTTGCTTTCAATATCCATATTTGGACACATCATCATTGTTGAAAACATTTGAGAAAAAGAAAGTTTGTTTCCTTGTTTAACTTTATATGTTCCACCAAAAGTATTACAAGCAAAGTTTCCATTTACCTTACAACCTTCTGTTCTTAGAGTTATAAACGCTTCTTTTGCACCTTCACCTTTATAAACAATAGGTTCGCCTTCTAATTCAGTTAATTTCCAATATTTCTCAATTAAATTTTCATCTAATTTAGTAAGAATATAATTCTCTGCTAATTCGCCTGCAACTTCTTTTCCTTCTTTATCTAAAAGGACAAGTTTATTTTCTGCCACTTTTATTACAGAAGGGTAAGTTTCGGCTTCAGTAGTTTCTAATGTAATAACACTACCTTGTTCGTCCCAAGCAAAAGTTCCCTCTGTAGAAAAAGTTTCTCTTTCAGCAGTTAGATAAACACGTTCCATTTTATAACTATTATCTTCGTTCAAAGTAATAGAAATGTTTATACCTTCACAATCGGCACAAGGCATAACGCCTACATAAGTTCCTTTCCAGTCCAAAGAGTTTTGAGAAGTATCAGCTGTTGCGATAGTTTCTTCTGCATTTTTTTGTTTACAAGCAGCAAAAGTTCCCACTAATAGAGCTGCACTAAATAATACTAATAATCTACTTTTCATCTTTATTTTTATTTTAAGTTTATGATAGTCTATTTTTAGAACAACAAAAGTAGGTAATTGTTTAGTATTACGAAAATAACTCCAGTTTTATTATATAAAAAATGTGCTTTATTGTTTTTTTCCTAACTTTGTCAGAAGTTACAAACAAACATGCATACACCATGAAATATACATTATCATTATTTCTTATTGTTGTATTATGTGCTTTAAACACAACAGCACAACAACTAACACTACCTGCGCAACACCAACTCAAATGGCACGAAGCTGAATTAGGCGTTGTATTTCATTACGACTTACACGTATTCGATGGCATTAAGTATGGGCAAGGCAACAATCGCATACAACCAGTTGACAACTACAATATATTTAATCCTACCCAGCTCGACACCGACCAGTGGATTTTAGCAGCCAAAGCGGCTGGAGCAAAGTTTGCAATACTTACCGCCACACACGAAACTGGCTTTGCTTTATATCAGAGTGATGCAAATCCTTATTGTCTCAAAGCTGTAAAGTGGCGCGATGGCAAAGGAGACATTGTTCGTGATTTTGTTAACTCTTGCCGCAAATACGATATAATGCCTGGCATTTACATTGGCATTCGATGGAATTCTCTTTTTGGCATTCATAATTTCAAAGCTCAAGGCGAAGGAGAGTTTGCTAAAAGTCGCCAACAGTGGTATAAACGTATGTGTGAGAATATGGTCGAAGAAATTTGCAGTCGCTATGGCGAACTATTTATGATATGGTTTGATGGAGGAGCCGATGATCCTCGCGGAGACGGACCTGATGTAGAACCTATCATAAATCGCCTACAACCAAATTGTTTATTTTATCACAACATCGACCGCGCCGACCTTCGCTGGGGAGGATCAGAAACTGGAACTGTAGGCTATCCTTGTTGGTCTACCTTTCCTTTCCCTTATTCTCACAGTAAGAATTTAGACACACAATTAAATCACAACAAAATACTTAGCAACGGTGATAAAGACGGAAAATACTGGGTACCTGCTATGGCTGATGCTCCATTAAGGGGTATGAATGGCAGACACGAATGGTTTTGGGAACCAGACGATGAACATTCAATATGTTCTGTTGATAATCTTATGGATATGTACCGAAAATCGGTAGGTAGAAATGCAACACTTGTAATAGGTCTAACTCCTGACACTTGCGGACTTATGCCTGCTCCTGATGTACAAGCATTAAATGAATGGGGAAAGGAAATTAAGCGACAATTCTCTAATCCTATTGCATCAAGTAAAGGACAAAAGAATAACATTAATATCAAACTCAAAGAGAAACAAACAATTAACCAATGTGTTATCCAAGAAAACATAATCAAAGGTGAACGAGTAAGAAAATATGAAGTACAAGCTCGCATCAATGGTCGCTGGCAAACTATATGCAAAGGCGAATCGATAGGACACAAACGCATTGAAACATTTCCAGAGATAGAGGCAAAAGAATTTCAGTTGATTATAACCGAATCTGTTGCTCAACCCGAAATAATAAATTTTAGCATTTATAATATATGAAAAAAACAATCTTGTACCCTCTGCTTGCAGCCCCTCTCCTTTCTATGCAAGCTAATGCGCAAACAGACAATAATCGTCCTAATATTATTCTTTTTATGGTTGATGATATGGGTTGGCAAGATACATCTCTTCCTTTTTGGTCGGAACGCACCCACTACAACAATATTTACGAGACTCCCAATATGGAACGGCTCGCTAATCAAGGAATGATGTTTACTCAAGCATACGCTTCAAGCGTTAGCTCCCCTACCCGATGCAGTTTACTTACAGGAATGAATGCCGCTCGCCACAGAGTAACAAACTGGACTCTATTTAAGGATAGATCTACCGACCGCAAAAGTGACGTATTAGAATTTCCCCAATGGAACGTCAACGGCATCTGTCAGGTAGCAGGCATTCCTCGCACTACTCAAGCAACTGCACTCCCTCAATTACTTAAAGACAATGGTTATCATACCATTCATTGTGGCAAAGCTCACTTTGGCGCAATCAATACTCCCGGCGAAAGTCCGTATCATTTAGGATTTGAAGTTAATATTGCAGGGCATGCGGCAGGTGGACCTGCAAGTTATTTAGGAGAACAAAACTTTGGTAATCGCACCGACGGAAAGAATAGCCCCTCTAATGCGATACCCGGATTAGAGAAATACTGGGGTGAAGATATTTTCGTAACGGAAGCTCTTACCATTGAAGCTAAGAAAGCTCTTGACAAAGCCCAAAAATACAACCAACCATTCTTTTTATATATGGCGCACTACGCCATACACGTGCCTGTAGATAAGGATATGCGTTTCTATCAGAAATATATAGATAAAGGTCTGTCTACAAAAGAGGCTGGATATGCTTCGCTAATCGAAGGTATGGATAAAAGTCTGGGCGACTTAATGAATTATCTCGACAGCAACAACCTTACCGACAATACAGTTATAATATTTATGTCTGACAATGGTGGGCTTTCTTCCGAAAGCGAGTGGAGAGACACTCCTTTGCATCAACACAACTATCCATTAAACAGCGGTAAAGGTTCTTTGTATGAGGGAGGTATTCGCGAACCAATGATTGTTTGTTGGCCTGGTAAAGTTAAAGCCGGCAGTAAATGTAATTCACCGTTAATTATTGAAGATTTCTTTCCAAGTATTCTCGAAATGGCAATAGTAGAAAACTACGACACCAAACAAATTGTTGACGGACAAAGTTTCATTCCTTTACTTACCAAACCGGAAAAACAATCTAAA
Organism: Dysgonomonadaceae bacterium PH5-43; assembly: GCA_029916745.1. NCBI lineage: Bacteria > Pseudomonadati > Bacteroidota > Bacteroidia > Bacteroidales > Dysgonomonadaceae > Dysgonomonadaceae bacterium PH5-43. The sequence continues at coordinate 22,147 of JARXWK010000006.1, forward strand.
GACAGAGCGTTTATTTGGAACTTCCCTAACCTATGGGGAAACGAAGGACCAGGAATTGGTTCTGCGTGTTCTATCCGTAAGGGAGATTGGAAGTTGGTTTACTACTACGAAACTGGGAAAAAAGAATTATTCAACATACCTAAAGATATAGGTGAGAAGAATGATTTAGCAAAGAAAAAGACTCGAATAGTACGAGACTTATCTGTAGAATTAAGTAACGCTCTTAGGAGTATGAATGCACAGCGTCCAATTTTCAAAGAATCGGGCAATGAAGTTCCTTGGCCTGACGAAGTAATGTAATTTCTCAATAATGATAGAAAATCTACGAAATAAAAATCATTTATGTAAGTCGTTTGTTATAGAAGTGTAAAAAGATAAATATGGATATACTAATTATAGTTTTTTTAATTCTGCTTAATGGAATATTTTCGATGTCGGAAATTGCCGTTGTGTCGGCTCGTAAAACAAGCTTAAAGAATGATGCAAAGAACGGAAACAAAGCCGCAAAGACAGCTCTTAATCTTATCGACAATCCTGATTACTTTTTGTCGACCGTACAAATAGGGATTACTTTGATAGGAATATTAACCGGGCTATTTTCCGGCGACTTATTAGCAGGAAAACTAAGTCCTCTGTTAGAAAGGATTGGTGTACCTATATCCTACTCTTACAGTGTAGCACAAGTACTTATTGTTATTGTGGTTACTTATTTTTCTATAATTTTTGGAGAATTAGTTCCTAAAAGAATAGGGTTAAGCTATGCCGAAAAGATAGCAAAGATAATGTCGATGCCTATGCATTGGCTCTCAATAGCAGCAAAGCCTTTTGTCTGGATACTTTCTAAAAGCACAGGGTTTATGGCTAAGTTGTTGGGAATAAAAGAAAACAACAGTAAAATTACAGAAGAAGAAATTAAATCTATGATAAGAGAGGGAACCGAAGATGGAGAGGTTCAACCTGTTGAACAAGACATTATGGAACGAGTATTCTCTCTTGGCGACCGAAAGCTTGAATCTATTATGACTCCTCGAAGAGATATAGTTTGGATAGATGTTTCTATGACAAAGGAAGAAATAAGGCAATTAGTTATTAGCAGTTCTGTTAATAAATTTCCTGTTGCAAACAAAAGCTTAGACAATGTTGAAGGAATGGTTTTTCTAAAGGATATATTCGATCATATAAATGATGTAGAGTTTAATATTAGTAAGTTTATGCACCCTGTTCAGTATTTCTACGAAAATATGGAGGTTTACTCTGCTTTGGAAGAAATGAAAACAACACACAACCACTATGCTTTAATAATGAACGAGTTTGCTGCTGTTCAGGGAATAGTTACTCTTAAAGATATTATGGAAGCGATGGTAGGCGAAATACCTACGCACCACGATGAACCAGAAATTGTAGAACGTGCCGACGGTAGTTTCCTTATAGATGGACAGTGCTCGTTCTACAACTTCCTTAGTTATTTTAAGATGGGTGATTTATATTCGGCAGATAGCGAGTACAACACCTTAGGCGGATTAATACTCGAACAACTCGAACACATACCCCAAGTTGGAGAAACCTTGAAGTGGCAACACTTCGAGATGGAAATAGTAGATATGGACGGTGTAAGAATAGATAAAGTTTTAGTAAAACTTATTTCTTAAGGAAACAAGTTTTCAGCACAAGGCTACTGCCGTCTATCTTACAATCTACTTCTTCTGGATTATCTGTTAAACGAATACTTTTAACCTTTGTGCCTCGTTTAATAACAAGCGACGAACCTTTAACTTTCAAGTCTTTAATAACAGTAACCGCATCGCCATCGGCAAGTTCAGCACCATTACTATCTCTTGGAGTTTCGTCTGTTTCTTTTGTTTCTTCGGCGTTCCATTCATATCCACAAATCGGACAAATAAGTAAAACACCATCAGTATAAACACTGTCGCTATTACACACTGGGCAATTAGGATACTCGTTCATTTTATTATCTTTATATTAAAATTAAAATGCAAAGATAATCAAAAGTTCAGCATTATCCCCATTCCCCAAGGATTAACGTCTGGTCCGCCACCCTCACTAAACATTGAGATAGGTTGGTAATAGCCTGTTAAACTTAAACTACCTAAGCCAACTTTAGCAAAAAGACGGAAATTAAAAGGATATATGTTTAAGTCTTTGTGATCGTATTTCTTTAATCCATCTGGAGTTCTTATATCTGTTTGAGATTTAGAATAACATTTAATAAGAGCTTCAGCTCCCCCATTAACGAAAAACTTACGACGCCCTTTAGCTTTAATCTGATACTCGAAAGCCACCGGAATTGTAAAGTAATACGCTAATAGTTTACTTGATTTATAACTTCTATTATATTCGTCGAGTACAAACTGAGCTTCTCCATTTACATCTTTAAGCGCAACATCTCCCTTAAAATGATAACGAGACCAATCCACTCCAAGTCCTGAAAAGAATAACCAATGATGGTCTATTGGCAAATTAAAAGTCATAAAGTTTAGCAACACCGAATACGACTTCCCTAACTTTAGGTTAACATCATAATCGTCTAAGCCATTAAGATTCGAGAACACAAGTCCGAATCCGCTATAATGTGCTTTTTTTGCCTTTGTTCTATTCCAGGAGAAAGAGAATATACTATAATTCGCACCATCATAGATAACAGAACTTCCACCGTCATCGCTCCAAATATCTGTAGCTTTAACATTAAACGACGACGCAATTAATAATCCACACACAATAATACTAAGATACTTTTTCATAACATTTATAATTTTATTTGTTTATTATTTACCGTAATCAATAAATTCTTAAGTTTATTAAATTCCTTTTCTAAATCGCGAGGAGGAAATTTTCCTCTCAGATAAATAAGTGTCATCTTTTTCGACTTATTTGAATAAAGAATATATTCGTAATAGTCGGAGTCTTTCTTTTTAGGCAAATAATAATAAGCCGTTTCTATATTTCCATCTTTTTGCGATTCAACTACTATAGTGCCTTTTTCTACATCTTTAAGAATAGCCTCTTGGGTAAGTTTTACAGCATCTTTATCTAAAGACATTATAAGACTTTTGTATCGGCTAATTTTTGTATGCTTGCCTAAAACATCTTTACCAAGTTCGATAAGGATAGAACCTTTCTGTTTTCCATATTCTTCAAATATCGAATTTATATTTAAGTCGTTTTGAGCACAGAGGCTTACCGACGACAACGAAATTATTATTAATACTACTATCTTTCTTATTACATTCATATCATTGAGGTGTTACATCGAAAAACAATTCTAAACTTTCTAATTGCGACGAATAAACAATATCGTTCGATTCTTCCATATTATTCAAAGTTTTCAGCACTTCGGTTTGTATAATACGCAAATCAACGACACTTTTTCCGTTAATAAATGCGTGTGATGTTTCAAGAAACTGATTATCTTTAGGCTTAAAGATATGAACGCCAACTAACAAAGCCACACAAGCAGCAACCGAAATGCTTGTTATATAAAGAATAAGTTTCTTGATTTTAGATTTCGATGATTTTGCTTGATGCTCTTCCGACAAATTTATCGACATATCGAAAAACGCAAATATATGTTTATAGTCTGCCCATTCGTCAGGAATATCATCGTTTTTAAAATACTCCCTCAATGTTTGTTCTTCCTTAAGAGAAGTAATTCCATCGAAATACTTTTCCAACAATTCTGCAATATATTCTTTATTCACTTTCATACTTTGCCTTATATTCATTTATTTGCTTAAACAAATCTCGCACTTTTTTTCTGGCTCTTGAGAGGTTCATAGTAACTGCGCTAACCTGAGTTCCTGTGATTGTTGCTATTTCTTCAAGTTCATATCCGTCTACATCTCGCATTGTAATTATTTGTTTTTGTAGCCCGGGCAAACTATCTATAATTTTTCGTATAATATCAACCGCATTGTCGGTTTCTGTTTTCTTGTAAGGAGTATTCTGATTTAGTTCTAAAAAACAATCCTCTACCTCAACTGTATCTTTCTTAATTCTCTGTCGGTCTATGCAAATATTTTGTGTAATACGAACCGCATATCCTTCTTTATTTGATATTTTATTAAATTGAGAACGAATAGTCCAAAGCTTCAATAGCACTTCTTGCACTATGTCTTCAGCATCTTCTTTGTTTTGCACAAATTTAAGTGCAACAAAGAAGAGAGTCTGCCTTAGTGGTAGTATATCTGCTTTGAACTGTTCTAAATTCATATCTATTTATATAACGAATAAGTTGAAGATTTATAACATCAACTGCCGAAAAACTATAACTTTTTTTACGTATGTTTAACTCTTTTAGTTTTGCGTAAAGTTAGTATCTTTTCTTGGATCTGGCATTTTATCTAAATGTTTGTGTGTTATAAAATAATCTCGGCGTTTTACTCCTTTAAACTAAGTGAGTTTCACCTCGAAAAACACTGCGCCACCCTACGATACAAAGGTTTCCCGATTATCCCCATCAACCCTGAAGGGGTTGGTTTGTTATCAATCTGGTCTTCAACCCTTTCAGGGTTGTTTTTGGCAGGGAGATTGCCTCTGTTCCGTAGGGTGGCGTGCTGTCGCACTTACCCTACGCTAAGTTCTGTAAGGCTTTCAGCCTTTTTATCGCCTTATCTCTGGAGACGCGGCACGCCACATCTCTACTGTGCATTGCGATTAGCTTCGCTTTGCGCTAACTTTTAGTTTTTACCTTTTAACTTTTAACTTTTTTTCTTGCTTGCCTGTCGTTTCACCCGTATGAAACAGGTTGTTTTATTAGTATGAAACAAAGTGTTTCACCTATATGAAACAAGTGTTTTCAAACCGTGAAACGAATTATATCAAACCGAGAAACGGATCGTTTCAAAGTATGAAATGGATTATGTCTATGTATGAAACAAAAAGCGAAACGGTTTGAAGTAGGCTGTTTCGCTAATGGTGTTATGAGGTTAAAGTTTTACCGGACAGCAATAAAACGGTATAAGGTTTTTAAGTTGCACTGTGTTTTCAATAGAAAAGCAATAAAAAAAGCCGCTAAGAATAATTCTCAGCGGCTTCATACTATTTGCTTATGCAAAGACAATACTTTTTTGAGCGTTTGTCAAATACTATTTTACATTAGTTAACTCAACGCCTATTCAACTTTGAAATCACCAACCGTATCATCTGTTATTTGATAAAGTTTCTTTCCTTCTGGAAGTTTAGGCTTAGGTAAGCCCAACCCTGCTATTTCTGCTTTAATTATATCGATAGAGGTTTGAGTTACGATAAAGTCTGTTCTGTTAACCGGAGTATAGAAACCCCAATCTTGGAAAAATTCAGTAAGATCTAACCCTGCTACCTGACAAGCTATTTTCGTAAAGTTAAGCTGACACATTCCATCTCTGTTTGATCCGTTTGAAGCAGACGGAGTTGGATCTACTCTTAGCTTTTCATACGTATCGGGGTAAAACTGATCGTTACCCAACACGTCGTGCATATAAAGTTTTAGCTGCCAAAAAGGAACTAATTTACAGAACACATCAGTATCTGTAGTTCCATCGGCATTTGTAATCATATAGTTATGCGGAAGACCTGCCTCTACTATTACCTTAATAGCCTTATTGTAACGATTACCATAAGTAGCCAACACTTCGTGGTTTAGGCGAGATTTCAATCCCCAAGATCTTGTTACGTATTGCGACATAATATTATTGGTTACCTCAGTCATTCCACTCCATTTCAAAACCGGAGTAAGCTGATTAACGTGTCCTATTTCGTGAGCTGGTCCCCAAGAATTTCCTCCTGCCCAGCCAGCAGTAAAAGATGCATCTTTTAATTTATCCACATTCAACATAAAAGACTGAGTTCCATATTCTCTATTATAGCCAGTATAATAGTTTGTTGCGTGCATAAAGTTATCAGAATAAGAAGAAGGCATCACCTGCAAGTGTTGTCTTGTTTTAGGCTCTCTATTATACTTGGTTAAACCTAAAAGTTTCCATTCTAATTTAACCATTTCATCGAAAGCGTTAACTAACTCCACTATTTTTCCTGCTGTATGTTGTCTAAACTGATCAGTATCGAAAGTCATTGACACTTGATTTCCTTTAACATCAAAATATCGGAAAGTAGCATTATCAATAAGAGCCTGCCAATCTGCATTTGTATGTTTTTCTATATCAAAGTATCCGTTTACAGTTCCTGTTATTATATTTATTTTAACAGGAGCCTCGTTTCCTGTTGAAGTATAATATAGAATATACATCAACCCGTCGTAAGGAGCGGTTATCTTATTCAAACCTGGCTGTAAAACAAAGTTCATACCACCTCTTGAAGCTTGTTCTGTTTCTTGCAAAAACAAAGAAGGATAAGTTGCTTCGTTAGATTCGTCAGCAAAAACAATTATAGTTTCTCCCTCTTTGGCATAAATACCAGTCGGGTTATCTCTTTTCCCATAATGGAATGCCGCCTTGTTTTGAGCTGTTGTTATCTCTGGAGCCAAATATGCTTCATAAGTTCCTAATCTGTTTTCTTTATCGAAAGCTCCATAATATATATCTTGAGCGTGCTTCTTATAAAAGTCTCCGTTAATGTTATTTATGTCGTTAATTGTAACGCCTGCTTTTAATTCCGAACAAGTCATATCGGTGAATATTGACTTATAATCAAACGCATCTTTGTTATTCTGAAAGAATTGCATTTCAGCACAAGCAACATAGCCATTAGTTCCAGAACTAATAGAGAACTTGATGTATTCAACATTTTCTATTGTTTCAAGAAATCTTACAGTTGAAGAAGTTGAATTACCCGCGAAATTGTAATCCCCTATTTTTGTTTCGTTAGTCTCTCCTCGTTTTTTACAAAATAACTCAAATGTCATTATATGTCCGTTCACTCCATTATCTTGTCGTGGAGTATACGTAACATAATCTATATTTGTATTTTCAGCAAAGTTAAAAGTCAACAAGGTAGGAAACGTTGTTGTTCCAGAAGCTCCCCAAGCCGAGTGATAGATAGTTGTAAAATCGCCATCAATAGCCTTATTTATATTTTGACCTGCATAATAGGAAGATGCCGTCGCACTTTTTACTTTAATTTGAAAAGCCGATTCGGGCAAAGAGTTTATTAAAGACTCCACTGTTGGAACCGCTGTCAAAAAAGAATTTTGAGCACTCATTGGCAATACTGCAATTAGAAGCATTGCTATTATTAATGTATATATCTTTTTCATAATTTAATAATCTTATTTTACTAATACCTTTTTAGTTACTCCACCAACGGTAACAAAATAAATACCCGAATCTAAAGCATTTGTTTTATTAACTATAGACCCATAAATATTTCTTACCGTATAATCTTCGGCTCCTACAACATATATGCGTTTGCTTTCGCTATACACACCGAAATCTATAACATTTTCGGGAACTGATAAGCCTGTTCCTTGAGCCCATTCAAAAGTCCAAGCAAAACTTGAATCTAAACTACTTCCAGAATAATAATAAGAATCATCTCCCGATGTTGTTGCGCTTAAATATTTATCAACCTCTGCGCCTACACTCACAATTTCAAACTGACCATTACCTAACAAGTTTAAGCCCCACGCAATACTATCGTTCTCGGTAGCAGCTTGTGCATAAAAATATCTATCCAAAATAACTTCCGAAGAAATTGTTGTACCTGTACCTTTATTTACTATTTGATAAGCATAAATACCATTAGCCTGTTGTGTGCTATTGCTTGTCAAAACAAACTTCCAATATTGATTATCGTCAGCTACGTTTTTATCTGAGACAGAAAACACTACTGATTCGGTAGGATTTTCAATAGCAGTAATACATTTATTTGCATTTCCTGTTTTTGCAGATTTTATAAAATACCAGATTTCATTATTGTCTTTACTTTCTTCAGGAGAGACTCCTGCTGTTATAAACACAAACCGACCATTAGATTCGTCGGTTACACTTGATGCTCCAAACATAATAACATTTTTACGAGAAATCGAAGTTGTAATATGAGCATAAATACTTCCTGCAACTCCTTCTTCTGGTTCTGTCATCATACGTATGGTGTAATTATTTGATTTCATCTGAAATCTCCAATTAGTTGTAGATGCATTGTCGGCAAGAACGGCTTTTCTTATCTTTAAAGAAGTATCATAAACAACATCTAATTTTTTCCCTGTTGCTTTGTTTATAATACTATAAGAGGTAGTTGTAGCCTTTTCAATACGCCATAGCTGCGTATTTTTAATTGAAGAGTCTAAACCATTATACATTTTACGTCCAAAAACGACGCCTTCTTCAGCAGTCATAACCAAACCAGCCCGAGAACCAGTTCCTACAAGTTGAATATACTGCCACACTGGATCTGCCTCCGTGCTGGAGACAAATTTTTGTGCCGATACTTTCATTCCGAAAGTAAAGCACATTACAATAGATAAAAATAATACTTTTGTTTTCATGTCTTTCAAAAAAAAATCAAGAGCAAAGATAGCTCTTGATTTTTATAATATTATATTTTTAGATATATTTAATACTATTCTACAACTGGCGGTGTTTCTACCTCCTCTTCTATCTCTATTTGTGTATACTTAGAAGGCAAATACCAATTCTTAGAATCCATTAATTTAGATTCTAAAGCAGGGTTTTTCTTAGCAACCGTTTTTGCGATAATACTATTATCATTTCTACGCATAGAATAACGCATCAAATCGTGGAAACGATTACCCTCGAAAGCTGTTTCAAGAGCAAATTCTTTTAAGATTAAGTCTTCTACATATTCAACTGCTTCTATACTTGCAAGATCAAGATCAGCAGGGATTACATAAGTTGTATCTTCTTTAGAATCTCCACAACCCGCTGAGTGTAAACCTCTATTTAAGCCAGCTTCATTTTGGCTTCCTGGAGCAAGGAAATCAAATTTCATAAAATCAGGACGATTAGCAGCTTCTGTTGAATCAACATAAGCAGCAATATTATTTTCTGTTAGTCCATATTTCAACATAGCCATAGCCATAGAAGGGAAACCTGCACCTTCAGGATTTGTTGATCTATTTATTGCTTCAGCATAACGCAACAGCAAACCTGGATAAGTATGAATAAAAGCGGCATTAAGACTTGAATATTTACGAATATACGGAATAGTATCGTTAGATGATGTAAAAGAATAAGCATACGTACCATCACAACCACGTCCATACATAGGGACAAGACAACCTCTCATATCTCCTGGTAAATAGTAGCTCATTTTCGCATCTTCATCCCAATAACAATAAGTTTCCGAATTGTACATATTAATAGCTGCATCTGAAGGCTTCAATTCGTAAGTATAATACTCATTATATGCACTAACTGACCTAGTCATATTGTGAATATTCATCACCTTTGCAGACGATCCAGTATAATCAGCTATTATTGTATAATTATGAGTTGTCGCAGATGAATAAGTAGTAAATCCATTATAGCCACAGTCAGGATTTAGGATTGATGTTAAAACAGGGTTAGTTCCCCATCTATTTCTGTCAAGACTACGATATACAGTAGCTCCTCCTGGTTTTACATCTACTTCTTTAGATATTATTTTGTAATACTGTTTAGCAGCCTCATCGTATTGTTGTGTCCATAAATAAAGATCACCTAATAGATAAGCTGGTTGAAACATATAATAACAAGCTAAATACTGTCCTACCGCTGGCGATTTAAGAGCATAATTAGGCATAGGAAGATCTACAAGAGGTAGCAATTCGGGGATTAAACGATCTGCCAATCCATAGATATCAACCAGATCATATTCCTTTTTAGTATCTCCAACTGTCAAAATAGGAGTTTCAATATATGGAACAGTACCATAGTTTAATACCAACTGTAAATAAGTCCAAGCTCTAATAGACTTTACCGCAGCACACTCTATTTTCATAACATTCAATCCATCAACAAGAGGTAAACCTGTATCTACATTCTGAATGTAGTAGTTACAGTTATTTATTATCTCATAATACTCTCTTGAAGAAAGGTATGGATTGTCTTCTGTTTTATAATCCAAAGCCGCTATATCTTTCAAAAACTGGCTTGAATTTTCTGTTACATCCATTAGCTCCGCTCTTAACTCTCCGAGTACGACATAACGATCTCCAAGATTTCTAAGTTTTGCTAATATTCCCACTACGGTATTAAATGTATCATTTGCAGAATCTAAGTCATGATCCTTTGTCAATACAACTCGATCCGTATCAACATCTAACATATCGCCACAAGCAGAAAACAATAATCCGCAAGCCAAAAACAGCGATCCAAATATTTTAGTTATTTTTTTCATACATATTTATTTTTGAAAATGAGAAATATGATTACAAGTTTATTTTTACTCCTAAATGGAAACTTCTACCTTGAGGAGTTAAACCATTATCCACACCTTGGAACAATGCCGAATTACTCATCGTAAATTCAGGATCACTTCCTGTATATTTAGTCCAAGTCCAAACATTGTTTACAGAACCCCATACAGTAATTCCTTGTAAGAAAGAAAGTCTAAACGGTATATCATACGATAATGTTATATTTTTCAATCTTAAATAAGAACCATCTTCAATCCATCTATCAGAGAAAACATTGTTACCTATTGCATCTCCATACTGAGATCTTGGCATCGTTGTTACATCTCCTGGTTTCACCCATCTATTTTGCATTGCAGTTGTTTGATTATAGAACGAAGAACCTGATTCTAATTGAGAACGCAAGTAGTTATAAACATCATTGCCATAAGAATAAGTAAATAATGCATCTAAAGTAAATTGTTTAAATTTGAACTTAGTGAATATATTACCATAAAGGTCAGGATTAGGATCACCTATTATCATCTTATCGCTTTCATTAATATAACCGTCGCCATTAAGGTCTACAAATCGAACATCACCTGCTTGATATTCCTCTCCCTTTGCATTATACATATGTCTTGTATTACCATCTTGGTCTGTGTATGCAGATGCTGCTTCTTCAGCAGTTGCGAATACATTTCCTTCGGTTTTATACCCCCAGAAAGTACCTATAGGTCTGCCTACTTGAGTCATTATAGTACCAGCATCTGAAGAATCACCTATAATATTTGTTTCATAAGCTTTACCTGGTAATGTTAACAACTTATTTTGGTAATGACCTAAGCTACCTCCAAGTTCCCATTGGAAATTACGAAGATTCATAACCTTAACATTAGTAGAAAATTCAAGACCTTTATTTTCTAATTTACCACCATTAACCCACTGGTATTTGCAACCTGCGATTTCAGCTATTTCTTTTAAAGTAAGTAAATCATCTGTTGTACTTTTATAAGCATCAACAGTAAGAGCCAATCTGTTATTGAACAGATTCATATCTAAACCTACATTGAATTTCTTAGTAGTTTCCCATTGAATTTGTTCATTCACTGTATTTCCTAAGCCTAAACCTATCGCTTTATCGTGATATAAAACAGAATTAAAATAAGATGCCGACGCATAAGGGTCTATATCGTCGTTTCCTGTTATTGTATAGCTTGCTCTAAGTTTTAATAAATCAACAAAAGTTACATCTTTCATAAATTCTTCAGAAGAAATTACCCATGCTCCCATTACAGAAGGGAAAAGTCCCCATCTCTGACCAAACATATCAAAACCATCAGTAGCTTCAGCTCCAAAACGAGAAGATGCGTCAGCTGATGCTGTTAATGCAAGAATGTATTTATTCTTGAAGTCATAAGTTGCATTAGCATACCAACTCATACTTTTCCATTTTTCATCAGTTCCAGAAACTGATTTATTTTGAAGTCCTGAGATTAAAACCTTCACATTGTCATTACCAGTATTGTAACCTTTAGGTAGCATTGAGTTATAAGAATCAGAAACATATCTGAAACCACCTAATAAATCTAAATTATGACCTCCATCAAATTCGAATTTCCAATCCAAACGAGTATCGCTAAATACTGAGTTTTGTCTTTGACTTAAATCTCGAACTTCATTATCATAACCAATTCCATCAACGACTAATTCAGCGATACCTTCTTTTGGAATAAAGAACGATTCTTTAACACGGCTCATAGTATAGCCAAAAGTTGTTCCAAATCTGATATTATCTGTGAATTGGTAATAAGGATTAACTCTCAAATTAAAAGTAGTTCTATCAGCAGTACCTCTCGCATTTTCTGTTAAAGCCACAGGATTAGATATTTGCTTACCTGTAGCTGGGTCAATTGCATCAGCATTTGATAATCTTGGAGAAAACTCTGTTGAATTTGCAGCATATCTATGAGATGCTAATATTGGAGCTTTAACCAAGCTTATGAATCCTGGAGCAGTTTTGTTATCCATACCATCATCTCTCATATTTCTTGTGATACGAGCAATACCAATCCCCATACTTGTGTACATTTTTGAAAACATTTTTATGTCGGCATTAAAACGAGCATTAAATCTGTCCATATCTGTATTGTCAACAGTTCCTTGATTTTGCATATATCCCATAGATAGGTTATACAAAGCCACGTCATCACCACCATTTACCGAAAGTCCTATACTGCTGTACATTCCATCTCTGTAAACTTCGTCTGACCAATCTGTGTCATTTTGATAATCAAGTACATTAATAACAGTTTCGTCTAAGAATGGGAAATAAGACTCTATCTTTCCAAGATCGTAATCTCTCTGTGTCATCCAACCTTGAGCTAAGTTACTAGCATAAGCTTTATATTGGCTTCCATTCATCATTTTAGGGAAAGAAGGCTTTTGATTAACGCCCACTGTAACATCAGCAGAAATACGCGTTGCCATATCTCTACCTCTTTTTGTTTTAATCAAAACAACTCCGTTAGCCCCTTTACTTCCGTATATAGAATTACCATCTTTAACAAGAGTTATTTCTTCAATATCGTTAATATCCAAAGCTTCCAATGGATTTGAAAAATATCCCGTATGAACAGACGTTGTATTCAATTGGTTATCCCAATAAATTCCATCAACTATATACAATGGTTGAGCATTTGCATTCAAAGAGTTTAACCCTCTAATAAACATTGCAGCTCCAATTCCAGAAACACCCGAACGAGTTATCATTCTTGCGTCGCCTCCTAATTTGGCTTGCATATCAGAATCTATAGTTATTGATGCCGATTTGTCTAAATCATCAATTTTGTTAACCGCATTAAGAGTTATTGTTTTTCTCTTTTCAACACCTGTTGTTAACTCTAAAGATTCGTAGTTGTCAGTGAAAACATTTTTGTATAACTGAGTATTAACTACTTCTCTTCCTCTTACAGGCACTTCTCTAAGTGTATAGTCTGGATAAGACACCAATAAAACTTCAGAAGAAGTAGGCACTTTAATTTTATAGTTACCATTTTCATCTGTTAGCACCGACAATGCAGTTTCTGCTATTGCAACTCTTGCTCCATTAAGCGGATTTTTAGTTGCAGCATCTATTACAGTACCGGTAACAACTAAATCGCCTTTCTTATCTTGTGCACTCGCATTTATGCCTGGCAAAAACATAGCGATAGCAACAACAAAACACAATATTCGTTGCATCGACAAATGACTTTTGATTGCACTTTTGAAATTATATTCTTTCATATCATCATTAATTTTAAGAGTTAATTATACTTTGGCACTAAGCGTAAGTAATCAATGCTCATTCTATTAGCATATTTACCTAATTCATTAGGACGAGATATATTTGTTTCCACTTTTATCTTTATTCCTGGATTTGATTCGTTAATAAACGAGTATGGAAGTTTGAAATCCTTAGCAATCAACATATCTGTCATTATAGTGTCGTTCACTTCATTCATTTCTACTCCATTCTCATCAACTGGAATAAATCCCTTAGGATCGCCTGGCTCTCCACCACTATTGATAGCATCATATTCGCCTGTTTCGCGATTATATTGAAAAATAGTGAATTTAACTTTAGTCTTTCTACTTGTTGTAGGCCACTTAATATTATCTGGCATAAATCTACAATAGATATCGTAAGTAGCCGCTAATGTATTCGGAATTAAGTATTCAATATAAACTTTATTTACAGTACCTTTTGATTCTATATATTGAAAAGTGTTAAAAGACGCCATATATTGAGGGTCTGTTTGCATAGACATACTTCCTAATACATTATCAGGAGGCAATATATAATAATTAGACTCGGTAGCTTCAATAACAAGTTCTTTGTTCCAAGCCATTTCCATTAAAGGAGTAAATTCGTTTGTTACATATACAGTTCCATTACTTAATGTTTCAGGAGTACTTGACTGAAACTCTTCAGGGAAACACGTTCCATTTCTTGTAGAAGTAACAAATGATGGAGTGTTATCTCCTTCTTGATCAAAAGTTAAATCACCTCTAAATACCAAGTCTTGTACTATTGAAAATTTAGTATAGTAATCTTGTATAGAATCTGGATTCTCTAAACTATTATTCACAAAATATGGTGCACGTTCTGCGTACGCTTTATCCCAAGCTTCATTGGTTGGCAACAACATAGTATAAACACTATCTTCATTGTTTATAGGATAAAAACCTCCTCTGTAAAAATATTCTGGGTAAATAGCAGTGTTTCTCAAGATAGGATAACCCTCCCAGAAAACATTCTTCTCATTAAAAACAGAATCATAAACAGCCAATCCTTCTTCATTATAATCTATGATATTAGACTGCGACTGGTTGAATTCCATTTTAGTAAATGAATAAAGATAATTTTTAATATTTTCAAAACCAGGGTCTTCCATTTTCTCCCAAAGATTAGGAGCAAATGGCACCTGATTTTCTACAATATGTATAAGTCCATTATCTGTAGAAATATTAGGCGTTTCAATCTTTACACCTGCAAATTCATAATTACCTGATTGACCTACAAATTTAAGAAGCTTTGTATTAGTCATAAGTATCGTTTCGTCAAGAGTTCCAGAAGCTGGGTGATTGAAACGAGCTATATGATTTTTCACAAATCTTAAAGTGTCATTCATTGTAGCAAAAGTTAGTCCCTGAAGAGCGTCATTTTTAGGAGCCCAAACTGTGTAAGTTTCGCTTCTTGACAATACATCTCCATAGCCCGATCCTTGCAATAACTTAGCAAATTCAGATAAATCTTTATTCGCCACAATAGTTTCCATTAATGACTTTCCAGACACAATGGATGGGTTGGGATCAAAGTGGTCGTCATTGTTACACGAAGACGTGAATACCAATGAGATTATTAAACCCATTACCGCATATATATTTTTTATATTTGAAATTTTCATAACTATTATTTTTTTAATCAGACATTAATTATTCCTGAGAATTTCCTTCCTGATTAGTCTCTTCCTCGCCAGTTCCTTCTTCTCCAGTTCCTTCTTCTCCAGTAGAACCTCCGTCTTCAGGGTTTTCTTCGTCATAGTTTACCTCTGTCTCATAATATGGATTTTGCTCCAATGCCAGATTTGAGGTAAGTTCATCTTTATGAACTGGGAAATAGAAAGCGTTCAAATCAGTTAGTTTACTTTCAATAACATCACCAAAAGTGAAATTTCTTGAAAGATAATTTGTGACAACACTTTGAGAAGAACCCTCTCTTCTTGTTATTCTTAATAGGTCAAACCATCTTTTACCTTCAAATAAGAATTCTCTTTGTCTTTCTAATAACACAAGTTTTCTCATTGCATCTTGTGAATTAAATGAAGCATATTTCAAATCTGAATTTGGGTTAGATCTATCATTAACTCTAAATACCAAGTTAAAAGCATCTTCAAGGTCATTTTCTGAATTTCTCTCTACCAATGCTTCCGCTTTCATTAAAATAACATCTGGTAAACGATAGAATATCCAGTTTACTTCTTCGGAAGAAGAATTCATATCAACAGAAGAGTCTCCTGTTCTTCTTCCAACATATTTAAGAATTTTAGCTGGCTCTGCAGCTGTTGCATTAGACGCTGCCGCTGGAGCATAATAAAATTCCTTCTGGCGATAATCCGTACCTCTTGAAGTAAATATGTTCCATTCATTCAAACTTGATGCATATAGAATTTGTCCACCACTTGAAGAACCATAAAAAGTATAAACAACACCACGTCCTCCATTAGTTGTGCGCATTTGCAACTCAAAAATACTTTCGTTAGAATTTCCAAAAGCTTCTACACCATTATTATTCTCTTCAAATTGTTCTCCATTTCCTCCAAATATAAAAGGATAAGTATTAGAGCGAATCGGTGTAGTCCCTGTTTTATTTGACAACAAATAAAGCTCAGAACCAGTAAGATTAGTAAATTTCTCAATTCTAGCCTGGTCGAATTCTTCGTCAGTTAATTCTTCAGCTAAAACTCTATCGCAAGCCTTACTACATTCATCATACTCATTCAACCATAGATAAACATCTGCTAAAAGAGCTCTCACTGCATTTTTAGTAATTCTACCTTTATTGTTTATTCTAGCTGAATTTGAAAGGAATATATTTCCTCTTGATTTCAACGCCCAACCTTCTGATTCAAGCAAATCAGGAACAATGTAGGTTCTCAATAGTAAGTCTCCATCCATTTGAGGAATTTGAGTATTTTGAGTATCATCTACATAAGGCTTATCAATAAAAGGGACATTTTTATATATTCTCACTAAATAGAAATACATTAACGCTCTAATAGTTTTTGCCTCTGCTAAGTGTATTTTCAATAAACCGTCAGTATAATCAGGGTCTAATTTTTGAACTCCAGGAGCAAATTCGATAACATTATTACAATAACTAATTACTTTATAAAAGCTATCCCATTTGGCATAATAATTAGTCTCCTGCATAGTAACATTAAATATATCCTCTATCTCGGTACCAACATTAGAGCCTTTAGCTACATTGTCAGACCTAAGTTCCCCAGCTACTATAAGGCGTGATAATAAATCCGCAGTTGTCATAGCCTCATAACTTGCCATCACTACCGACTCCACGTCATCTTTTGTTTTCCAAAAATCCTCCATTACCATCGAGTTCAGTGGTTTTATATCTAACCAATCTGTACAAGACGAAAAAGTCACAGAGAATAACAATCCTAATAATAATATCTTGTTTTTCATATATCTCTTCATTTATTAATTAAAATCCTATAGAAACATTAAATTGGACATTTTTCTCACGAGGAGTGATTCCGCCGTCTTTACTTACACCATATCCACCATATCCAACTTCAGGATCCACACCTTGATACTTAGTTAGCGTGAATATATTGTTTATCGTAGCTCCAAAATCTAATGTTCTAATACCATACTGTTTCAGGCTTGCACTTGGAACATTATATCTAATTTGAATATATTTCAAACGGAAGAAAGAACCATCTTCTACATAACGGTCACTTGGAAGAGAGTTATAACCATAGTTATAAAGAGCACGAGGAATAGGCATTTCGTCTCCTTCTTTTCTCCATCTCCAGTTTACAGCTATACTTTGGTTATCGAAACCGTCCATTTTTTCTGCATTCAGTCTTGCTTGATTAACTACTTTGTTTCCATAGCGGAAGTTAGCAAAAAATATTGCTTGAAGTTGTTTCCAGCGAACAGTAAAACCAACACCACCATTAAATGTTGGATTAGAGTTACCTAAATAAACAATATCCAATTCATCAATAGTACCATCTTTGTTTACATCTTCATAGATAGCATCTCCAGCTTGGAACTGATAACGAGCAACGTTTTTAAATCCATAGAAGTTATAATACATTGGCACTGGATTACCTTGAGCATCAAGCATTACATTACCATTAGTATCTTTTGCTACAGGAGCAGAACCTAATTTGTAATTCTTAGCGCTGTAAGCATAAACACCTTTATATTTGTAACCAAAAATAGAACCATAAGATTTACCCGGCTCTATACGAGGCAAATAATCTACAGAACCACGACCATATTCTAAATCCTTATTATAAGAATCTAATATATCTTGATCTAATTTCTTGATTTTATTGATTTGATTAGCAATATTAAACTTCACATCAAAACTCCAATCACCAAATTTCAAAAATCTGTTTGCGTTAAAGTTAAGCTCCCAACCTTTATTGGTTAGAGTTCCTGCGTTTTTATACGCTAATGTTGTATATCCAGTTGAAGATGGGAGAGGTGAATTTGCGTGTAGCAAGTCTCTTGTTGTATTGTGATATAAGTTAATATCAAAATCATAAGTTCCATCAAAGAACTCAATATCAAAACCTAAGTTCCAACCTTCTGTTCGTTCCCATTTTAAGTTAGACAAACGCATATTTTCTGGAATAACCCCAGCCTGACCTGCGTAACTACCCGATGGTTTGTATTTGCTATAATGCAGATATTCTGCTCCTGGTTTATTACCAGATATCCCCCAAGTTGGACGTATAGACAACATACTTAACCAGTCTTTAGAAAAGTCCATAAAAGATTCATCTGATATATTCCAACGCAAAGAAACGCCTGGGAAATTTCCAAATTTATTATCCTTACCAAACCTAGTTGAACTATCTCTATTTATAGTTAAGCCTACAACATACTTTCCTTTATAAGAATAGTGAATACGACCCACCATTGAGAAAGAACGAGATTGACCAATACTACTACCAATACTTTGAAGAAACCCTCCTGCTGTTGGATTAGTTATTACACTTGAAGGAGCACCATAAGAAACAACAGACTGTCCGTTAGAGGTACTCGAACCTGTTCTTATCGCAGCATAAGCATTAAAACTATGATCTGTATTTTCAATTTTAGGAATCCACGTAATAGCATTTTCTGTTAATATACCAAAATTTTCGTTGTCAGAGTGCGAACTATTATTAAGACCGTCACTAGACCATGAGTTTGCTGAAACTTCTTTCGGTAAATATTTATGAGTTTTATCATTCCTCATTTGGAAAGACACATAAGCACTATACTCTAATTTATTTTTTTCTGGGTCTAACAAATCATATCGTATTCTTAAAGTAGGTTGAATATTATACGACTTAGCATTATTTGTAGCTAAGTTTGCAACAGCTACCGGATTCTTAAGACCTCCCTGAGAACTTAATTGATTACGTCTCGCTTCTAATATATTATAATAGGTATCTTTATTAGCTCCGGTTTCTTTATCCTTATTATATATTGCCAAGTTAGGCATTTTTTTATAAGCATTAGCTAAGATACCCTCATAACTTTGATTATTATCTGTGTATGTAAACATAAACTCAGAAGAGAATGTAATACGTGAAGACACGTTATAATCTAAGTCCATACGAGTAGTAAAACGATCTAAGTCTTGACCAATAATAGTACCGTCTTGCGTAACATAACCACCCGACACACGGAATTTAGCTTTATCTCCACCACCCGAAATATTTAATGTATGGTCGTGAGTGAAAGCTGTTTGTATTACAGCTTCTCTCCAGTCGGTATTATTGTTAAAATAAACATATTCTGAAAATTCAGGATCATAATTCAATTCAGGTAAAGCCAATTTGTTTTTAGCATCACTACTACTATTATCGTGATAAGCGTTAAACAAAGCCTGTTTCATCATCATAGTATAGTCATCACCGTTAAGCATTTCTAAACCCTTAGGCTGTTTTGCTATTGCTAATTTATAACTATATTTGATACGAGTTGGTCCAGTAACACCTTTCTTTGTTTGAATCTGTAATACCCCATTAGCACCTCTTGATCCCCAAATTGCAGTAGAACCAGCATCTTTCAATACTTGAATATCCAAGATATCGTCGGGGTTTACGCTTAAAAGGTCTGCAAACTGTTCTTCATTGAACGTTGAAATATCCTGACCTTCAAGAGCTATATCTTCACGAGGTATACCATTAACAACGATTAAAGGTTCAACGTTACCGTTAATAGAAGAAGTACCACGAATACGCATAGAAGCACCCTTACCTAAGTCTCCCGAACCTACGATATCCAAACCTGCTATCTGACCTTGCAATGCATCATCAATAGAAGTAATTTGCATACCTTCAAGATCTGCAGTGCTTAGCTTTTGCATAGCAAACGGGTTTTCTCTTTCAGGAATTGTTAAAGTTCCATCTGTAGATGTTTTCTCAACTCGAATAACAACTTCTTTCAAAACGTTAAGTTCTTTAAGAACAATATTGAACGAACGTTGAGTACCGATAGCAACATCTCTTGTTTCAAACCCTGAATATCGCACTTGTAACTTATTTTGAGCGCTATATAACTTTAATGAGAACTCTCCATTCATATCCGTAAGAGCGTTACCCACTACACGACCTGCTTTATCCATCTCAAGTACCGTTGCTGAGATTAGTTCCTCGCCTGAGTCTGATACGACCTTTCCGCGTAGCATCTCTACAGCTCCGGATTGAGCTAACACTGATTGGCAAAAGCCAATACAACCAATCAGTAATATATATAAAAATTTCTTATTCATTGTATTCTTTATTTTTTAAAGTTCAATACATCACTTATCAAATGGATAACAGCAAACGATGTCGTATTTACTTCCGATGTTGTAGTTTGATGATCTCTTGCCATTACGTTATACAAATATGGATTTGAAGAAAGAATATACGCCGAACGCTTTGCAACAGAAGGCGTGTTTTTAGAAAACTCTTCATTACCCTCTGAATATAAAGAAAGTCCGCTTCCATCTTCTATAACTCTAAGTTTTCTAAACTTCTTATCTACGGTATTAAGCAATGCTGTTTCGTAATACGCAGATGCTCCATTACCCACATATATAGAGTTGTCTTGGAAATGATAACGTAAAAATTCGTATAAATCCTGAGCTGCCTGCCCTTTTTCGTCCGACTCGTCCATTAAATCTATCTCTTCCCAAGATTTTAGGAAACCAGATACAGGGTCTAAAGCTTTTGTTAAAGCTTCATTAGTTGGCACATATACAGTGTAATGATAAGTATTGAAGAATGCAACTATTTGATTATTTGCGTTACCATTTCCTGTTCCATCAGATTTAGCTCCATCTGCTATAAATATAGGACCAGCATAATTCTTAGGACCAGAACCTGTATCTATTTTATATTGCTTCGCAGCAGCACAAAGTTCGAAGAACTTGCTATATTGAGGATAGTTTTCTTCGTCAGACAATATATCATATACAGATTTTAATGGAGGTTGTAAAACCTCTGTTACGAAAAACGTATTACCATTATTCATATAATATGATTCTGTAAGCGTCGCTGGATTTCCAACTTCTATATTTCTACCACTCTCAACTATAATGTTATTTTCCGATGGTTTATCTTTATCAAGATTTTTAACATCAACTTTAATCGTACCACGACCTTTAGTCTGATAGTATTTAATATCCTTACTTATATCACCTACTATAATATTGTTATCTAAGAAATCCAATAACACTTTTGAAATCGTTCCAGCCGCAGTTATGGTTTTTATACTATCTCCTAACTCGTCGCGCACAAGAACGTTAACTGCAGATGTTTTTTCGTTATAGTAGAATTGCCAGTTTTCTGTTTTACCATTAGCTTTAGCCGCTGGGTTTGTATAACCATAGAATGTACCGTCTACTTCATCAAAACTTCCATACAACACATCATCAGTTGGAACAAAGAAATTAAATGTATTTCCTTCTTCCATAGATAACAGATACAAATTAAACTCGTTTTGATCTATTGCCCATTTGAATATTTTAGTGTTAGCACTTAAAGAAACTGGAGCCGACACTGCTATATATTCTGTTGGAGGATATACTTTATCTACAACATACACAACACCATTACCACAAACATAAGCATCTACTATATCATCAACAGAAGCGCCTAGGCTTGTACCCATTTTGTCTTCCAATTTGTCGAATTTACTTGGCACTGCTAACACAAATGAAGGTTTCATATGATTAGCAACCAAATCAAGGATAACATTATCAGGAACACTATCCCACTCCTTATAACGAGCTTTCAAGAATGCTCCTTCTCCATTTTCGAAGTATTCTCTTAAGGCTTTATCAGTAGGAACAAACATAGCAGCTATATTAGACTCTACTGATTGTCCTGAAGCCGCATAATTATTTTTACCTGGATCGAAAGGAAGACTCAAGACCTTCTTTTTATAAGGGTCTTCTGCATCATCTCCCGTGAAGAATCTTTTAACAAATATAGAATCTGTAAAAGCATTATTTAAGTCTTTATATCCATTAGTTGCATGTTCGTCATAATAAGGAGCACAAAAACGCTCTAAGAAGCTATTAAATCGAGAAGTACGAACAGATTCATCTTCGCTTTGACTTCTTCTTTTAATATACTCAGCCATATTTTCTCTTGGCAACAACACTTGATCTACTTCGTTTACATAACCATTTTTACAAAACTTGTCGGGTTCAGTTATAGCTATGTTAAAAATAAATGCATCTCCATATTTTCTATCTCTTTGTACTACTGTAGAAATATCTTCATCTGTAATATTTTTAGAATCGAGGAATGACTGCATAAAATAAACAAGGGTTGGAGTAGAGTTGTCTTTTAGAATATGAACACCATTCTCTTTGAATCTAGTCCAATAGTCGTTATTTGGCAAAGCATCTCCCTTTTCAAAAGGTATAGAGTCGTACATTCCTAAACTTGATGTTTTCCTCATCACTTCTCCTGCTACAGCAGACGAGCCATTTGATCCTGGCAAACTGGCAAGCATATCCAAAGTATATGCATCGTCAATCATTCCAAAGAATAAGATCATACGCTTTTGAGCTTCGCTCAACTGCTCAAATTTGGTAACATTCCAAACATTGTCGGAATTAAAAAAATTGTCAAATACTTCGTCGTTTGCAACAAAAACAGTTTTACTACCTGTCTTTTTTAACACATCGGAATAATATCCGCCTCCAGCAACCGACACTGAATCCGCAATAGAAAGGAATCTCTTAAAGTTACCTTGTTCTTCAAGATAATCATAAACACTGGCCGCAAGCAAGCTCCTTGGCGGTTCTTCTCCTGGGTTATTGTAAGAATAAGGATCCTCACAAGAAGTAAAGAACATGCCATTCAGCAATACTAAGGATGCGACAAGCAAAGACTTAATAATTTTTCTCTTTTCCATCCATTATTAATTTAGAGGTTATTTATTTAATATAATTTACAATTAACTAATATCACCTATTTATATATTTTTTACAAAGATATGAAATATTTGAAAAACAAAAACAAGAGTTGACAAATAAGTAACCGCCCAGCATCAAACACTGCAGTTATTATATTTTCAAATCAAGTCCTCATTAGCCCTAAAGCCTAATAAACATTTCAACCTTGTAAGAAATTGGTATTTCTTATTTTACAAAGCCTCGTTTTTTAACATTTTAAAATAAAAAACAACGCAAATGTAATTGAAACAAATTATAAAAACAAGTCATATCGTTATAATTTAAATACGTTTGTTATAAAAAAAATAAGCACTGCTATATATAATAAGGTGTAATTAATCTTTTAATCAACAACCCAACGGCTATCGTGAACCTGTAATTTGTTTTTATTAAAATACGTATCTTCTTTTTTAGGTATAGCTATACGGTAGGTTTTACCTGAGGGAACCACCAATTTAGTATCTCTCAACCACACATTGTAATCTTTAAGTTGCATATAAGTTATATTGTTTTGCTTAGCAAATGCTGCCAAGTCGGCTATACTTGAAGTTACTTCTACATAATTAAAATTTATTGCGGGATAAAGATTTTCTTTTTTTAATACAAACCCATATTTTTGAGGGTTCATAAATATCTGCTTGGCTGCCATTATACGAAATACATAACGTGATGTTTCTGAAACCAAATGAAGGTCGAAGGCAGATTCGACATACTGCTGACTAAGTTGCGAAGTTATTCGCCCCATACCTGCATTGTACGAAGCAGCAACATTAACCCAATCGCCATATCGGTCGTAAGCATCTTTGAAATATTTACAGGCCGCTTCGGTTGCTTTTTCTACATTATAACGCTCATCTACTCCATCTCTTATTTCTAAACCATAACTTTTACCTGTACTTTCGATAAACTGCCACAAACCTGCAGCTTTGGCTGGCGACAAAGCTCGTGTATCTAATCCGCTTTCTATAACACACAAATACTTTAAGTCGTCGGGGATATTATGTTTTTTAAGTATAGGTTCAATTATAGGGAAAAAGCGATTGGCTCTTTTTATATAAAGCATTGTTGTTGCGTGAAAATAAGTAAAGGTATTAATCTCTCTATCGTAGCGTTCACGCATATCTAAACGTTCGAGAGAAATTTTTTCTCCACAAAATTCCACATAATCAGGTGGAGCTACAGCTACCGTAAGAGACGATACATAAGGTTTTTGTTCTTCTATATTTTTCACACTCTTACTACTCATTGTAACAAACAACAAAATCACCACCACCGTCGACAGGAAAGTTATCAATATGTAACTTCTTATTTTTTTCATCTTATTTCTATTTTACTATCTTTTATTCGTTTTTAGACCTTAATATATTTATATCGCTCGACTTTTTATATATTTTGCCATCTGCACCCTTAGCCTCAACCACTATATAGTAAACACCCGTAGGCACATACTTACCACTTACTCTACCGTCCCAACCTTTATCGGGGTCGTTCCATGTGTAAAGCAGATTTCCCCAACGATTAAAAATTGAAGCCTTGAAAGACACTATAGATTTATACCCCACTTTATAAACATCATTATGACCGAAACTGCTTCCCGGACTAAAAGCATTTGGTAACTTAAGATACGATTCTTCAAGTTTTATCCGAAATTCATAACCTTCGTCTGTATTAAAATTAGAATCGTAAGTACAAGTTTCGTTAGAGTTTGGCACTTTAACTTCTAAAACCACATCAAAGATACCCGATTCCATAAAATAAGTTTCACACAAAGCCGTTGTATACCTAAAAACTTCTGAAGGTTCGCGCTGATTAGTAGCAGGGTCTATCTTAAAAATCTTCCACGTATACATAACGCCCGGCAACTCATTGGAGTATGCTTGAAACCAAACCCTCAACGGAGCTTCGTAAGATTGACCTACATTTAGCTCTTCGTCATCTTCTTCTGAAATAATATACGCATAAGTACGAACGTCTACCGCATAAGCATTATACTCTTCAGTAGAAATCAGTTGTTCTTCTCCAAAGTAACGAGCGAACTGGTCTCCTCGCACAGTATAAACACTATTAACAAGGGGAGCTTCTATTGCATATTCTATGGAAGTTCCTTTAACCTCAACTTTTTTCTGTTCGGCAACAAATTGTTTTTGACTATCGTTCCATTCCAAATAATCATACTCCAAAGTAAATACTCTATCTATATTATTTATTCTTCCCGATGTGTGATGATAAGACAGTATTTCGGCATTCATATCTACTACTACTTTTGCCGCTTCACACTTGTCTTCGTCTTCCACTTCTATTTTTATAGTATTAAATTGTGGCTTATACCTACTGTAGTCGATAATCCAAACAACCGAATTAGCTCCCGGACTATGTTCCGTTCCTACGTAATAGCCAAAACCATCTTCTATATCATAAATAACTGAGGTATTTTCCGACAATACACTTGAAGCTACAGGAAATGTTTCGTTTGTTGATCTTTTATATTTATACCAACTATGAGAGGTTGCTTGCATTTCTGAAGTGAAAGAAATTTCAGCTCCTTGTAAACCATTAAGCAAATACACATCAATAAGGTTTCTCGTGTCGTTAACAGCAAGAAAAGGCTCTCCCACTCCACTCTTTACAGTGTATTGAGAATGTAGAGGAATTGCAACAAATAAAAGGATTAAATAAACTATAACTTTTTTCATGTTTCAAAATTAAGAATTATTTCTAACTTTGTGGCTTATCTTTAAGAACAAATTATAAGTTATCATGTCAAATAGATTATTAATTGTATTATTTCTACTAATATACAACGTAAATCTGAGCGTTGCATTTTATCCTACTGAATCTTTTTCATCTCAAAATGAAGATTTTTTTCTTCATACTATCGAAAGGGGTCAAACAGTATACTCTATCTCAAAAATGTACAATGTTACTGAAAATGAGATTTACCAACTTAACCCTGGAAGCGACAAAGGCATTCAGGCAGATTCTCAATTAAAGATTCCACAAAATTCAGGATCTTATATCTACTACACCATAATGCCTAATGACAACTTATACTCCGTTTCTAAAAAATATCATATGAAGGGAGACGACATTATTGAAGTAAATCCTGGCTTATCGATAGAAACATTCACCATAGGTAAGATTATTCGTATACCAACCAACAGAGTAACAACCCCTTTAGAAGGCAACGAAGAAATTAACAAACAAATAACTAACGCCCTGCTTAATCCTATAAGAAGTGGAGATGATATTAAAACCATAAAGGTTGCTCTTTTGTTACCGTTTAATGTAAAAGAAGGCACTACACCTCAAAATGCGGCAAACAATCGTATGGTTGAATACTTCGAGGGTGTATTGCTCGCTCTTGAAGACTTAAAAGCTAAAGGAATATCTGTTAATCTACAAGTTTTTGATACTGGTTCAAAAAGCAATACCATTCCTTCTATTCTTTCTAAACCCGAGATGCAGAATATTAATTTAATTATAGGTGGGCTTACTGATGCACAAATTAAATTAATGTCTGAGTTTGCTTCTAAAATGAATATACCTTATGTTATACCCGTAACTTCTAAAAGCGACGAACCTTTAAGTAAATATCAGGTATACCAGGTAAATACTCCTCCTGCATATCGCGATGTGAAAGCTTCGAGTGCCTTTTGCGACAAATACAAAGATTATAATATCATATTCTACACTCCCGAAGACTCTAATAACAAGGCTGAATTTATAAAGCTTGTGCAAAAAGATTTAACTTCAAGAAATATTCCCTTCAGAACTATAAGCGACAATAACTTATTGGCTGAAATGCAAGAAGCGATAAATGATTCTACGAACAATGTGTTTGTCCCTGCCGACGACAAGAAAAGTGTTTTATTCAAACTAATAGCTCCTATTAAAACTTTGAAAGAAACTAACCCTGAGTTATCTATATCGTTATTCGGACACCCTTCGTGGCAAATATATAGCACCGAATTATCGGAAGACTTCTTTAATCTAAACGCTTCTTTCTACAGTGTTTATTATGCAAGCCCAACATCGCCTGCCGTAAAATCTTTTCACGCCAAATATTTAATCTGGTATTCGAGAGAACTAATAAACATATATCCAAAGTACGGAATGTTAGGATATGACACTGCAATGTTTTTCATACAGTTGTTAGATAAATATGGAACTTCTTACGATGTAAATATTAACAAAATGAAATATTCAGGCGTTCAGTCTGATTTCAACTTCGAGAGGATTAACAATTGGGGTGGATTTATAAATACTAATCTATACATTATAGAATATACGCCAAGTTTAACTATCGAATCTAAAAGAGTTCAATAAGATATGAAGAAATTTATTGTTAGTTTTGTTTTATTACTATCTACCATTGCTATATTCCCACAGTCTGACAACGCATTTAAGCCCGAACTTTCGTATGGTATAAATGGAGGCATAACGCTAAGTAAGGTAAGGTTTGTATTTAGTGTTCCTCAAGATAATTTCATACAACCACAAGGAGGTATAACTGTGCGATATATTTCTGAGAAAAATTTCGGACTTCAAGCTGAGCTCAATTATTCTTTAAGAGGTTGGAAAGAGAGAACCGATTCGCTTCACGTTAACAAATACACTCGTTCTGTTGGGTATTTAGAACTCCCTCTTATGACTCATATTTATTTCAATATAAGTAAAAGGTTTAGAGGGGTGTTTAATATTGGTCCGCAAATAGGCTATTACTTAGGAGAGGCAACTAAAGAAAAAGTTTTATACCCTCCAAACTCTTCCGTACAGTTTTTAGAAAATGGGAACGTTATCGTTTCCTCAAAAAACAACAATGTAGAAGAAAATGATGCCCCTTCTTATTACTATCAAGATATCCAGAGAAAATTTGACTATGGCATTGTTGGTGGCGGAGGTCTCGAACTTCAAACAGGAATAGGAAACTTTATATTAGAAGGTCGTTATTATTTCGGGCTGTCAGATATTTTCAACAATAAAAGATCCGATTACTTCCAAACTTCGTCTAACCAAGTTATAAGTATCAAGCTTAGTTATTTAACAAGATTTTAAAGCCTTTATTCTCGAAGTTAGTCTTCTTGAACATCAGAGGTATTAGGTTCTGCCATAATAGCAATAATATCTTTTACTATTGGGTCTGAAACAAAAGGCTCTCCTGCAATACTTAACAATTCTTCTATCTGCTCTTTGCTAAGAATATAATATTGATCTAAAAAAAGATTCTGACCAAAAGGATTAATAATATTTGCGTAGAGATATTCAGTTATCATCTTGTTCGACTCCTCCACTATTTTATTGTATTCAACTTCAAGGCTATCTCTCTCTGCCGAATCGGTAGACGCATTGAATTCTTCATTTAACTTTTCTGTCATTTCCGTCATCGGAATTTGTTTATCTAACAACCGTTGATAGCTTTCGTTTTCGGCATTACCACCTATAATAGCATCATTACCTATTATCTCAAAAGTTATTTTACCCGGTTTAATAAGCACTGGTATTCCTAATGCCAAAGGAAAATAAACTTCTTTAGCATCTATATAAGCATAAAAAATAGCAGGTTCTTCTCTTAGTCCTTTTATTTCAAATTTATTATTATTGATAACTGCCGAATCCATTTCTATATTATCATCATTATCCCATCGATAAATGTAAATGGTTTCGCCGTTTAAGTCGCGATCTCTTACAGACCCACTCATTACAAATTGATTTTTATCGGCACACGAAGCCATCAAACCAATCAAAGTTATAAACACTACAAAGTTTAATATAGTCTTCATTTATTATATTTTATTCTTTAATTATGTGCCAAAGTTAATAATAAGATTACAAAATTAGTTACATTTGCAGAGTAATTATTACTTATATTATATGGTCGCTACAATGATTTTATACTTCATACTTGCTATTGGAGTCTCTTTTTTGTGTTCAATAATGGAAGCTGTGTTATTAACCACTCCTATTTCTTACGTAAATATGAAGGTTGACGCAGGAGATAAACTTGCCAAGCTATTTCTGAAACTTAAATCAAATTCCGAAGGACCTATAACAGCAATACTTACCCTTAACACTATAGCCCACACAATTGGTTCTGCAGGCGTTGGAGCCGAAGCTGCCGAAGTTTTTGGCAAAGAATATCTTGGAGTAATTTCAGGGATACTAACATTTATGATATTAGTGTTTTCGGAGATTTTACCAAAAAACATAGGCGTTTATTATTGGAAAAAGCTTATAGGTTTCTCAGCTATAACCATTCAGACTATGAATATAATAAGCTATCCTGTTGTATGGTTATCGAAGTTTCTTACTAAACTTATTGCTCCTAAAACAAAAGAAGCAAGCGTAAGTCGCGAAGAAGTTACATCATTAGTTAATATGGGAGAAAAAGAAGGAGTATTTAAGACCAGTGAAAACAGAATAATTAATAACCTCATACATTTTGAAGAGAAAAAAGTTAGAGATATTATGACTCCTCGCACTGTTGTTGTAAGCGTAGATGGAGATTTCCCGATAAAAGATTTCCCGATAAAAGAAACTTATTCACGAATACCCGTATACGAAGGTTCGTCTGACAATATCACAGGCTATGTACTTCGCAGCGATATACTCCAATTTCTTGCTGAAGATAAATTTACGGAGAAAATATCTTCTATAAAAAGAGACATTCTAATATTCACCGAAGTACTTGCGGTACCTACTGCTCTTGAAAAATTTTTATTAGAGAAAGAACATATAGCGATAGTGGTAAACGAATATGGAACTTTCGAAGGAGTAGTTACACTTGAAGACGTTATAGAAACCCTGCTCGGTCAAGAGATACTCGATGAAGAAGATAGCGTTGCTGATTTGCAAGAACTTGCCCGCAGACGTAACACATTGAAACAATAGAAAAACAAAATAGGAGGCGTTTAACCTCCTATTTTATTTCTCCTATAAACATATCTATAGTTTTCTTATTTCACTAAGTTCTCAAGAGAGTTTACTGTTTTTGCGATTTCCTCGTCAGACAACTGATAATTCTTCATACCGCCTGAAATATACTGATCGTAAGATGCCATATCAATCATACCGTGTCCTGAAAGACAGAATAAGATATTTTTTTGCACACCTTCTTCTTTAGCTTTCAAAGCTTCACGTATTGCTCCTGCTATAGCATGAGTAGATTCCGGCGCAGGAATAATGCCCTCTGTATTTGCAAATAATTGTCCCGCCTCGAACGATTCCAATTGAGGAATATCAGCCGCCTCAACAAATCCATCTTTATGAAGTTGACTAACTATAGTGCCCGCTCCATGATAACGTAAACCTCCAGCGTGTATGTCGGCAGGTTGAAAATCGTGTCCTAAGGTATACATAGGAAGAAGAGGAGTTAAACCTACAGTATCTCCATAATCGTATTCAAATTTACCTCTGCTAAGTTTCGGACAACTTGCAGGTTCGGCTGCTATAATACGAATATCTTTACCATCTGTTAGTTTATGGCGCAAGAAAGGAAATGCAATTCCTGAGAAATTAGAACCACCGCCAAAACAACCGATAACAATATCAGGGTATTCACCTGCTATCTCCATCTGTTTTTCTGATTCTAATCCTATAACTGTTTGATGTAGTATAACGTGGTTTAGAACACTTCCCAAAGTATAGTGAGCATTAGGGTCTAATACCGCTTTTTCTACTGCTTCGGAAATAGCCATTCCTAAACTTCCTGAGTTATTGGGGTCTTTTGCTAATATCTGACGACCAGCTTCTGTTAGATTACTTGGTGACGCAATAACATCAGCCCCCCAAGTCTGCATCATTATACGACGATAAGGTTTCTGATTGTAGCTTACCTTCACCATATAAACTTCTAAGTCTAATCCAAAAACACTACACGCAAACGACAATGCAGCTCCCCACTGACCAGCTCCAGTTTCAGTAGTCAGTTTCTTAATACCTTCCACTTTATTGTAGAAAGCCTGAGGCAGTGCCGAATTAAGTTTATGCGAACCTATAGGACTAACACTTTCGTTTTTAAAGTATATATGAGCTGGCGTGTCTAAAGCTTTTTCTAAACCTGTAGCACGCACCAAAGGAGTAGGTCTCCATATTTTATATAGCTCTCTTACTTCTTCGGGTATCTCAATCCATTTTTCTTGAGTTAACTCTTGTCTTATTAGTTCTTTAGCGAATATTGGTTCAAGGTCTTCTGGCTTAAGCACTTCTTTTGTTTGAGGGTTGAGAGGAGGTAGAGGTTTATTTTGCATATCTGCAACAATATTATACCAAGATGTTGGTATATCATTCTCTCCCAATAAAATCTTCTTTGTTGACATAAATTAGGTATATTACTATGAAATTTTATGCAAAGTAAATCGAAAAAATCCGTATCTGCAATTTATAATAGTTTAATTTTAAATTGACGTGTTATTGACGTATTATAGACGTGTTATTGTTGTATTTTTATCCTAAAAATGCAAAGCTTCACTTAGGGTCGTCTCTCTACTAAGAGACCCCTCGTGTCTCTACTAAGAGAGGCGGTGTCTCTCTACTAAGAACGACGGGGTGGTTCTACTAAGAGAGATTAGGCGGTTCTATAAAGAGCTGCATCGGGTCTCTACTAAGAAGCACCTCGCCTACCTACTAAGAACGAACAGGGGTATCTACTAAGAAGCAGTTCATCTCTCTTATAACAACGAAGAGGGGTATATAATAAGGAAGAGGCGAGGAGGTTATACTAACCTCTCTGCCTCTTCCTCATAAGATTGTTTATCGTACAGCAAAACTGTTTTCACATCACTATAAAACCAGATGTCGGTTTGCTGTATGCACTAAATAATTAGAAACTAAAATCGACTCCTATACCAAATACTTTGTTTGTTCTGCTAAAAACATCTTTACCTGCCATTGCTGGTATCGCACCGTTTGTTAAAGCATTTATACCTCCGTAATCGGCAGACTCTTTAGTCCAATCGCTATAGTTTGTAAAGAAATACGCAACATTAATTCTCACATTTTCAGTAACATTAACTGCACCTCCAAAACCTAAAGAATAAGAGTTTAGAGAAAAACTTAAATCTGATTGGTAAGCATCTTCAACCCCTGTGCGAGTTATTTGTCCCCCACAACTAACTAAAAACATTTTATTGATACGATATTCTACACCTGCAAGAAATTCATTAACTCCTCCATTGATGTATTTTTCTTTTCCTCCCATACTTGCATTAGCATCAAAGAAGTGATGGTAACCAACAGAAACAGTTACTGGTTCTATAATATCGTAACTTGCACCTATAGTTAATAAAGAAGGTATATCATGAGGTGTATTTACTCCTTCATCAAAAGCCGCCATACCTGTGGTGTTTATACTTGTTTTATTTTCCACATTAAGGTGAGTATTAAATTCGTACTTAACACCAACATTAAGTTTTTGCCAATTAAAGTTCACCCCTAAAATAGGAGTAATACCCCACCCCGATTGTTCGCATTTAAGTTCTTTATCTGTAGCCAAAGGTAGAAAATCCCCAAAAGCAGGATTCATTGCAATAACATCTGTAGCAGGAACCATTTGTCCGCCAATACCATATTTAATATTTCTCAAATAGCCCTCGTAAGAGTTATTTACTATATTCAAACGAAATCCACCGAATGCAGAAAACATTTCATTAATAGCGTAAGTTCCTCCAAGTTGAGCACCATATATAAAAGAAGCTCCTTCCATATAGCTATTAACCGAATATCCTCCAATAGTAGGAACAAAAGAGTTAAGCACCGCAGGCACTATTGCAACCGTAGATTCGAAAGAAGCTAAGCCTTTATTAAACGTAGCTTTACCTCCACCACCAGTAACAGCAAAAGAACCAGACAACACCCAGTCGCCTGTTTTATAAGCAGCCTGCACACTTGGGATTATAGGAGCTGAAGCTTCTCCCTTAAATTTTTTAGTTTGACTACCACCAAAACCCTCGAAAGGAGCATAAGTAGAGTTTATAGTTCTTGTTTGGAAAGCACTTTGATTGTTTATCGCAAAATGAAATCCATCTCTTGGAAGCAATGATAAACCAGCAGGATTAGTATATACCGCATCTATTTCAGTAGAAGCACCACGTGCTGGATTGCGCAAAAAGTGAATACTTTGATTCGTGTTTGTTAATAATCCACCTGCCAAAAGATTTAATGAACAGCTTACAGCCATCACTGTAGCAAATAATAATTTCTTCATTTTAATTAATTTTATTATTAATAGGTCGCAAAGTTATAAAAAGTTTTAATAAACTACACACAAACAGAGAAAATGTGCATATTCTCGCATTTCAATAAGCTTATTGACATTCACAGCAACCAGAAAAGAAATAAAATTGCTATCTACAGTTTGCAATAATAGAATAATTATTTATCTTTGCGATTCTAAACATAGAAGATCATGGAATCTTTATATAAGACTCATCAATATTTAGTTGAGCATATTAATCTTTCCTTAAAGAGAAAGTTAGTAGATGAAATCAACTGGAATGATAGATTAATTGGCATAAAAGGCTCTCGAGGTGTAGGTAAAACCAGCACTCTTATCCAATATGCTAAAGACAATTTTTCATTACACGACAAACGTTGCTTATATGTTAATCTAAATAATTTTTACTTCACCGTTAAAACCATCAAAGACTTTGCCAATGAGTTTCAGATGAAGGGAGGAGAAGTTCTTTTAATTGATCAAGTTTTCAAATACGATAATTGGGCCGAAGAATTAGCTTATTGTTACGACAATTTCCCTAATCTCAGGATTATATTTACGGGGTCGTCTGTTCTTCGTTTAAAAGATGATCATTCACCTTTAGCTAATAAAGTTGTATCGTACAATCTTATAGGATTTTCGTTTCGCGAATTTTTAGAATTACAAACAGGCTACAAGTTCGATTATTATTCTTTAGAAGACATTCTTAAACATCACGAAGAGATAACAAAAGAGATAACAACAAAAGTTAAACCTTTAGCTTTCCTCAACGATTATTATCATCATGGTTTTTATCCTTTTCATTTAGAGAAACGCAACTTCTCTGAAAATCTACTTAAAACTATGAATATGATGCTGGAAGTTGATGTTTTATCTATAAACCAGATAGAACAGAGCTACTTGTCGAAACTAAGAAAGTTATTATATATATTGTCTTCATCAGCTCCATGCCCCACTAACATAAGTCAGCTAAGTTCTGATATTATGACATCACGAGCTACTGTTATGAATTATATCAAATATCTAAAAGATGCTCGTTTGGTTAATCTGTTATATAAAGAAGGAGATAATTATCCTAAAAAACCAGCTTTGGTATATATGCAAAACCCAAACCTGCTATATGCCACTCGTATGATTAATGTAAACGAACAATCGTTGAGAGAAACATTCTTTTACAATCAATTAGATAAGGATTATAAAATAAATATAGGGAGCAAGAATTGTCAGTTTTTAATAGATGGTAAATATCATTTTAATGTAGGTAATAAAATTAGGGGCAAGTTTAATCCCGATGTTTATTATGCTATTGATGGCATTGAAAACGGCGAAGGCAAAGTTATACCACTTTGGTTGTTCGGCTTTATGTATTAACAAGTTACAAACTATAATAAGTATTAGAAATTATGGCAAAAGAAAAGAAATTTTTAACATGTGATGGAAATCAAGCTGCCGCTCATATAGCTTATATGTTCAGCGAAACAGCTTCCATCTACCCAATCACACCTTCGTCTACTATGGCGGAGTATGTAGATGAATGGGCTGCCGCAGGAAGAAAAAACATTTTCGGCGAAAAAGTAAGAGTAGATGAAATGCAATCGGAAGCTGGAGCTGCAGGTGCTATGCACGGAGCTTTACAAGCAGGAACGCTTTCTACTACATTCACTGCTTCTCAAGGATTATTGTTGATGATTCCGAATATGTATAAGGTTGCAGGAGAATTACTTCCTGGTGTTTATCACGTATCAGCAAGAGCATTAGCCTCTCACGCTTTATCAATCTTTGGAGACCATCAAGATGTTATGGCTGTTCGCCAGACTGGTTGCGCCCTATTCGCAACAGGTTCGGTACAAGAAGTTATGGACTTAGCCGCCGTAGCTCACCTTTCAGCTATTAAATCTCGAGTTCCTTTCGTTCATTTCTTTGATGGATTCCGCACCTCTCACGAAATACAAAAAATAGAAGCTTTAGATAATAACGATTTAGCACCACTTATCGACCAAGAAGCTTTATCTGCTTTCCGTAAACGTGCTTTAAGTCCTGAAAACCCTGTAGCAAGAGGAACTGCTCAGAACCCCGACATATACTTCCAAGCTCGTGAAGCTTCTAATGTTTATTACAATAAAGTAGTAGATATTGTTGAAGAATATGTAAACGAACTTTCGGCTTTAGTTGGTCGTAAATATGGCTTGTTTGATTACTATGGCGCACAAGATGCCGACAGAGTAATTATAGCTATGGGATCTGTAACTGAAGCAATCAAAGAAACTATTGATTACCTTAATGCTAAAGGTGAGAAAGTAGGTCTTGTTTGCGTTCACTTATATCGTCCATTCTCTGCTAAACATTTCTTGGCTGCTATGCCTAAAACTGCTAAACGTATTGCAGTGTTAGACCGCACTAAAGAACCTGGTTCGGTAGGCGAACCTCTTTATCTTGACGTTAAAGATTGTTTCTATGGTTCAGACAATGCTCCTATAATTGTAGGTGGTCGTTACGGACTTTCGTCTAAAGATACAACTCCAGCTCAAATACTTGCTGTTTATGAAAACTTATCTATGCCAGAACCAAAAAATGGGTTTACTATAGGTATAGTTGATGACGTTACGTTTACTTCTCTTCCTAAAAAAGAAGAGTTAGAATTAGCTAACGGTCCGTTCGAGGCTAAGTTTTATGGTTTAGGAGCTGATGGAACTGTTGGTGCTAACAAAAACTCAATCAAAATTATTGGAGACAATACAGACAAATACAGTCAGGCTTACTTCGAATACGACTCTAAGAAATCTGGAGGATTTACTTGTTCTCACCTTCGTTTCGGAGACAATCCTATTCGTTCTACTTATTACGTAAACACTCCCGACTTTGTAGCTTGCCACGTACAAGCATATCTTCGTCTTTATGATGTAACCAAAGGTTTGAAAAAGAATGGAACTTTCCTTCTTAACACTATTTGGAACGAAGAACAAGTTAAAGAAAATCTTCCTGATAACGTAAAGCAATATTTAGCTAAAAACAATATCTCTCTTTACATTATAAACGCAACTAACATTGCGGCTGAAATAGGTTTAGGAAATCGCACCAACACAATTCTTCAATCTGCATTCTTTAAGATTACAGGTGTTATTCCTTACGACTTAGCGGTAGAGCAAATGAAGAAAGCAATTGTTAAATCGTACGGCAAAAAAGGAGAAGACATAGTTAATATGAACTATGCAGCAGTAGATAGAGGTGGCGATATTGTTAAGATTGAAGTTCCTGCTGAATGGGCAAACATAGAATTAACAGAAGATAAAGCGACAGACAATGTGCCTGAATTTATATCTAAAGTTGTTCGTCCTATTAATGCTCAGAAAGGCGACCGTCTACCTGTTTCTTCTTTTACTGGAAGAGAAGACGGAACTTGGGATCAAGGCACTGCCGCTTACGAAAAGAGAGGTGTTGCTTCTCACGTTCCTGTTTGGATTCCTGAAAACTGTATTCAGTGTAACCAATGTGCTTATGTTTGTCCTCACGCTGCTATACGTCCATTCGTATTAGATGAAGAAGAGCAAGCTAAAGCTCCCGGAATGGAAATGCTTAAAGCGACAGGAAAACAATTTGCAGGAATGACATTCCGTATGCAAGTTGACGTATTAGACTGTCTTGGCTGTGGCAACTGTCCCGACATTTGTCCTGGAAACAAGAACGGCAAGGCTCTTAAAATGGTTCCTATCAACACTCAATATGAAGAACAAAAGAATTGGGACTTCTGTGTAAGCGAAGTTAAGTCGAAACAAGACCTTGTAGATATTAAACAAAACGTTAAAAACTCTCAGTTTGCGACTCCATTGTTTGAGTTCTCCGGAGCTTGTTCTGGTTGTGGAGAAACTCCTTACGTTAAGTTAATCTCTCAACTGTTCGGCGACCATCAAATGATAGCTAATGCAACAGGCTGTACTTCTATATATTCAGGTTCTGCTCCTTCTACTCCTTACACTAAAAACGAAAAAGGACACGGACCAGCTTGGGCTAACTCTTTGTTTGAAGACAATGCCGAATATGGTTTAGGAATGAGAGTAGGAACAGAAGTTATGCGAGACAGAGTTGAGCGTTTAATGAAAGAAGGTTTAACTTGCACTTGTTGTTCTGACGAAATGAAAATTTTATTCCAAGAATGGATAGACAATAGAGCTGATGCTGCTAAAACAAGAGAAGTAGCCGATAAGCTTATTCCTATGGTTAACGCTTGCACTTGCGATATTTGCAAAAAGCTATCAGAACTTACTCAATTCTTTGTAGCTCGTTCACAATGGATTATTGGTGGCGACGGCTGGGCTTACGATATAGGTTTCGGAGGTTTAGACCACGTTATAGCTTCAGGACAAAACGTCAATATCTTAGTTGTAGATACTGAGGTTTATTCAAACACTGGAGGTCAGTCTTCAAAATCTACTCCTGTAGGTGCTGTTGCTAAATTTGCTGCCGCAGGAAAAAGAATCCGCAAGAAAGATTTAGGTATGATTGCTACAACTTATGGTTACGTTTATGTAGCTCAAGTTGCTATGGGAGCAAATCAAGCTCAAACATTAAAAGCAATTCGCGAGGCCGAATCTTACAACGGACCATCTATAGTTATTGCTTACTCTCCTTGTATTAATCACGGATTAAGAAGCGGTATGGGCAAAGCTCAAGCAGAACAAAAAGCTGCCGTTGAATGTGGTTACTGGCACTTATGGAGATTCGACCCTCGTTTGGAAACAGAAGGGCAAAATCCTTTCCAATTAGATTCAAAAGAACCTGACTGGAGTAAGTTCCAAGATTTCTTAAAGAATGAAGTTCGCTTCTCTTCTCTAATGAAACAATATCCTGAAGAAGCTAAAGAGTTGTTCCAAACAACAGAAGAAAATGCTAAATGGCGTTTAGCTGGATATAAGAGAATGGCTGCACAAAACTTCTCGCAAGAGGATTAAAAACTAAGAGTTGTCGCAAAGCGGCAATATCCCAAAAAAGAAGAGACACACGGTTGTGTGTCTCTTCTTTTTTGGGATTACATCTATAAATGCAATACTTATCTTAACAATGGGAAATCCCCCATTTACTATTGTTGCGGTGCAACAATCTTTGTCTTTTTTATCAAAAGCGCATAGCCCAACAATAAGAAACCCAAACTCCAATATTCCAAATCTCCAACAGGGATAATGCCGACTTGATCAGTTACTTGAGGTCTATCTGAATCGTAAGTCAAAGCCCTCGCATCAGTACCTATGAGAGGGTAACCTGTGTTTTGTTGAGACGGAGCAACAAACAAATTACCTTTGTCGGCTGCATTAATAGATGGATTTACTATCATTGTCAGTAAAACTATTAGAATTACGGACTTTATATGTCTTGTTTTATTCTTCATAAGTATGATAATTTTACTGGGTTATTGAATATTAATCTTTTTTATTGTTACACTGCTTTCGCTTGCAACACGCACAACTACAAAATCATATTTGTATTTATCCATAGGAATCTGATAAAACTCTGTATCTATCTGCGGACTCTTAAATAAAAGTTGTCCTAACATATCATAAATAGCAATTTCAGATATAGAATTTCCGAATAGGCTCATAACATTAACAACCGCTTCATTAGAATATATTTTTATACTTTCCTCTGGCATTGGGTCAGTAATGCTCATTTCTAATGGCAAAAAGATAATAGTAAAACGTTCTTCGCAAGAAATAACTTTATTATCATCTCCAACAAGAGGAGTATAATCGAAAGAATACTCAAAAGCTTCTTTACCTGTTATATCTTCTCTAACACCTTTTACTTTATCTACAAAAATAATTTTAGCGTTGTAACTATTCATTCCTGTAAAGCTAAACACTGTTTCTCCTTGTAAAGTTGTAGCCAAAGCCAATGGAATCTCCGCAGGCTCTCTTCCTATAACACAAGATGAAACTCCAACCATTTCGGAAGAATTAGTTGCCGAAGGTTTAATAAGATAAATTTCTGGAATCTTTCTCACTGAGGTCATAATTTTATGTCCTTCCAAATCAGAGAAAGTATCTTTCCCATTTTCTCGTTTAGCTATAAATGTACTTACCGAACCAGAAGCATTACTTGCTATTATTTTCAATTTATTATTGCTTATTGGCGTGGTCGACCTTAATGTATTGGCAGATGCTGTTGTACTTATATTAGCTACATTAAAAGTAAGATTAGCTTCATTTACTCCGTCATTCAATTCTACCAAGAACGATTGCATTGGAGCTATATATTTGTCTATTTCTACCGAACCATCAGAGCCAAGAGTATTATAACCAGAGAAGCTGTTTCCTGTCCATAACTTATATAGATGTTTTATAGAAGCTTTGTTATCTTCATAAAACTCATCAAAGTCGATAGACGACATATAAGGATTTCCAATTAACGCAAGATTAGAATCTGTTGGTTTTGCTATCGGATAAGTAACATTTGGCGAAGATGAATTATCTTTCTCAAAAACAAAACGATAAGCTTCGTTGTTTTCTCCTCTACTAAAATCTTCGTTACTTCCAGTTAATGCGCCGGAAGAGTTAAAAGGATAAAAAGAAGAATTCTTCTTTTTACTATCATATTGATGAACGCGATGCGCAGTACTCATATTTTTATCTTCGTAATATGGCAATTCAACAATACCATTAATTTGTTGTAGACCATATTCTCTTTCTGTTGAAAATACCGGGTCGGTTCCTTTTCCATATTCATAATACGGCCATTGATCGGCAAAACGATCGTCCATCCAAAAGATAAAGCCTTCACCTGGTTGAAATTCTTCAACCATAGTATTGTAATAATTTGTCCAATTACCTGTTAGCACACTACCCGACGTTGGCTGAGTAGCTTCAAACTTTCTTACATAAACACCTGGATAACCTCCAAAAGAAAGATCGCCTGTTACTACTTTTTGCAAAGGCATAGAAAGCATATGCCATTTATCTCTTGTAATAGGCGTTGATGAATATTTAGCCGAATACTCCAAATGATTATTTATATCACCGCTCTCTTGTTGTTGTTTATCTGTGTCATTTAAACCAAAATTCATCTGAATATGCGCCTTTTCGTAAGTCAACAAATCAGGACGTCCTAATTGAGAACCATATAGGAAATAAATTTCCTTACAAACATTATTCGCTTGTTCACCAGACAAAACAGGATACTTAGTTAGATTTCCTGGCAAGTAAACAATACTGTTAGCGTTTGGAGCTATTGACTTTTCCCAGTTTCCAGGAGTATTCCAATCGGCACTTTCAGCTCCAGTCCACACCATTCGAGTATCGTTGTCTTTGTATATATATATATGGTCAAGATATAGTTTACGACCTTCGCCTGTACCTCCAGAAAGTTCAATACTTGTAATAGAGGTCAAACCACTTACATTAAGATATAATTGTTTCCACCCGTGAGAAGGTAAATCAAAAGTTTTACTTACGCTTCCACCATCTCCATTTACAGTAACCGTTAGTCCTCGCATCTGACTTCCGGCAAATGCATTCAGCGTTAACATCGTTTTATCGCCTATAGTTATAGGTGACTCAGGAGTTATGGTTTGAGAATCAAATCCAGTGATTTGAATAATATCTTTTCCAGTTTCACTACTATTGTCTTTAACATAACCAGCATTTGTTCCTCCGAACGTAAGAGAAGTTGTTCCGTACTCTGTACTGTAGATATTAGTAACCTTATCTATAGTCAAAGTTGGAAGAGGAGCAGCTTCGTGTAGTTTCTCGACTTCTTCAATAAGTAAATCACTGATAGTTAGCGTAACTGGACTAACCTCAGAAAGTGGAGAATTTATACGAAATGATATACTTCCGCCTTTACTGTTTTGTATTAAATCAATAATAAATGAATATTCCTTTGCTTCTGCCGTAGGAGGAGAGAAAATAAATTCACTCATTTTATCGGTTCCGGTTGTTTCTTCACCTAACTTAGCACTACTTGTACTCACTAAGAAATTAACATTTTCTTTATCCGCCTTCGCCTTGAAAGTAATTCTACAAAGAGTACTCTTATCAGGAGCATATGCTAAACCAGACTTGCCGGGTCCCCATATACCTCCTGTAAACTCTTTAATCAACAAATTATCTTCCGAATAACTACTAAGATTAGTCCAATCCGTTTTTCCTGACGTATTCAAATCAAAGATAGTTCTTGTAGCTACCAATTTATGTTCCGCAGGTTTTTTGGGTGAAGTGTTCAATAGCAAAGCATCAACTATTGGTTGGTTATACACCTTGCTGTTCGCATTATAAAAGCCATAACCAGCGCGGAACTCCCAATAAGCATGACTATATCCTTGCTTTTCAAATAGGTCGCGCATATATGTAATCCACAAAGAACGCGAATCAGTTTCTGCTTTCTTTGCAGAACCAAACTCTCCAATATACATAGGCACGCCAGGATTCTTTTCTTGGAATTGATTTCCTAACTCAATAAAAGTCTGAATCATATCGCGTTCAATTTGCATATCAAACCAATCGACATCGGTATTAACGCCCGCAGAACCTACACCTCCCTGAGCTGCTATATAAGCTGGATTATAAAAGTGTACTGTAGCTATCAAATTATCATCTCCTGAGGGCCACTTTAATTTTTCAAGAAATGGGAATCCTCCCCAATCGGCTGTAGCAATCATTATCGGACGAGTTTCATTATTTGCACCCGAGCGCATAATGGGAAGAGTTTCAGGGATAAGAGCATTCCAAATATCTTCAGTCATAGGGTCGCGAGGCTCATTAAGCATCTCAAAAAACAAATCATGAGAATAGTATTTGAAATAATCTCCTATCTGAGTCCACATAGCCTTAAAGCGATCTCGATGAAAAGAAGCTGGTTTTTCATAAAAATCATCATAATGATGAATATTCAATACTACTTTTAAACCTTTGGCTAAAGCGTGGTCTACTACCTCTTGAACCTCTTCTTTCAAGAATGTTGGGTTAATTAAATAAGGAGCATCAATCTGTGTCCTACGAACCTCAGTCTTAGAAAAAAGTCCCCATTGATCCCATTTTACAGGAAGTCTGATATGATCAAACCCTAAATTAGCAATCTCGTCAATCCAAGATTTAACACTGGTAATAGTCCAATTATTTCCGCTTGCTCCAGCATATTTATCCTCAAACACATTTCCTAAGTTAACCCCTCTACCTAAATCTTTATTTGCTTCGTTTATTGGTTTTGCCACTACCAATGGCTCGTCTTTAGAGAAATAAACATTAGTAACAAAGAATTTATCTGAAATATTTCCGAATTGCAAATATTCTATCTTATCCAGATTTGCAAATTCCGATAGAGGAATAGCTACTCTGTTCCATTCTTCAGGAACAAGGTTGCTAACAGCATAAGTACTATTCTCTCCTGATGTCGGTTTTAGTATTATATTAATAGAAGTAGCTTGCGCTGTATATATATCTAAGTTAAGATACTCCATATCACTAACATTAAGCCCACCATCTGCAATACGCACCGAAGGATTGTTCATATTTTTGAATTGCCAGACCTTATTATACTTATCCGACTTATTCCCATCCGAATTAATAAATAGACTTGCAATAGTCACCTCAGATGCACCCGATTCTAACACAGGAAAACCAGTTCCTAATGCTGAATTGTAAGCCTCGCTGTATATTGATTTCACATAATCACTTTTTCTTACCGGAGGCAAGTAAGGCATATTAGCTGGGAAAGCTTCTTTGTAGAAATATATATGATCGGTATAAATAGTAGTTGCCGACAAACTATTAATTAGAGTTATTTGCGACATTGAGGAGCCTACTTCTTGTATAAAATCAGTGATATTTATATCTACCGAATTCCATTCGTTAGGAGTAATCCCCGACAAGGTGTAATCTTTATAAGATGAATCATAAAATAATCGTAGTTTTAAGGAAGGCTCAGCCATCGGATATAATTCCAAATGCAAATGATTTTTATCACTTAAATCCAATTCAGTGTTTTTATTACTATCATAAAAGTATATAGGCTGCGAACCTATTTGGGTAATTTTAATGATTTCATTATTGTCTGCATCTGTTTCAAATCGAGCTGTTATTGTTGATACATTGCCAAAGTACACTGACTTCTCCTCATTATATTTCGAACTCCAAAAAGTAACAACATCATTACTGCTTAAAGTAGGTTCAGGAGCCTCGCTTGGTCTAAAAAAGAAGAAAATATTATCTAAATATATATTGGTAGTTCCTGCATCTCCTTTTATTAATTCTATTTTACTCAAATTGCCATTAGAGATTGTTAGAAAGTTACGAATATCTACATCTATTTCATTCCATTGTTCAGCAACAAGATCAAAACCAGTTATGGTTTGTTCTTCGCCTGTATCGCCTGTTAGCTTTACATTAACAGAGCACGCAACATCTGCATAAGCAGTTAAACGCAATGTATTTTTTCCAGTAACATCAATAAGACCACTTTTGTATTCTATAGATTGACTACCAAAGTCTGACACTTGCCATATTTTATTTCTACTTTTATCATATACCTGTGTTGCATTCGTAAAGCTAAACTGGTCGTTACCTGTTAAAAAAGTAGTACTATAAACATTAATAATTTCGTCTATCGTTTGTGTAGGAATTGGGGCTGCCGTTACAGAGGGATCGTCTGCTCCATAGAAATAAATATGATCAAGGTAAATGTCAGAAGGGGCAGAGACTTGAAATTGAAGTTTTTTAAAATAAGATGATTCCCAGTTACTAATATCAATATCAAGTTCATTCCAACCTTCTGTTAAAGATTTACTACCTAAGTCTAACGTAGCCTCACCACCAACGTCAATAGTAATTGACGTAGCAGTCGAAACATAAATACTTATATGAATTTTATCATTGCTTCTTAGGTCGAGTTTACCATTATTGCCTGTATATGTTATTTCACAATACTTTTTTCTTGCAACATTTGTAAACTTAATTAGCGGATTTCCCTTCTCATCGGCTTTTTCTGTTTTAGCATCAACAGAAGAACCGTTATATACAAAACTTAGCGGAGTATCTGTTCCATACTTACTACTATATACATTAACAACCGAACCCGACGACAGAGATGGAATCGCTGCGGTCGGGATTTGAGATTTAATTTCTTGTATATTGGGAATACCGCTCATCAGTATTCCCAATACGAAAAGAAATTGTAATATTGAATTTCGTTTCATTTGTTTATTTTTACCATCAATTTTTTTCTTTTTTGTATCTTCTTAAAGATGAAGAGACCATATATACCCAATGCAAAGATTAGAGTAAATAAAGAATCGTCAATCGGCGAATCACCATTGGGAGTTTCTCTACCAGGGCCAG
Source organism: Dysgonomonadaceae bacterium PH5-43 (assembly GCA_029916745.1). NCBI lineage: Bacteria > Pseudomonadati > Bacteroidota > Bacteroidia > Bacteroidales > Dysgonomonadaceae > Dysgonomonadaceae bacterium PH5-43. Next base: position 66,711 of record JARXWK010000006.1, read on the forward strand.
GAGTTCCTCCAGGACCAGGACCAGCATCCATGGCAAATAAGTTCAGTCTACCTATCTCAACACTCTCCAAAGTGGAAGAACTTATAGATTGATGTGAGAAAGGGATAAACTCGCCTTCTTGAGGGCTCTCATTGTATGTGTTTGGGAATGCGCTCATTGGCTAAATTCTATTTTTTAGTATTACTTTATTATCTACACTACAGCTTCCAGTTATTGCACGAGTCAAATATATTCCTGGAGCTATATTCATATTTACACTAAATATTCTATTTGCTTCAAATGTTTGCGTAAAGACAATCTTACCAGAAACGTCATACACATACAAAGTGCCCGATTCAGGAAGAAGATTATTTACATAAACTGTATTTCCAGACGAATAAACAGATAGTTTACTTTCGATAGGCTCAACATTATCTATAGCAACATTATTATCTGTTGTTACTATTTGGAATCTCTTAGACAACTCTGCAGGATCTGTTATAGTAAAAGTATATTTACTTCCTGATTCGGTAACATCAATTTGTTTGTCGTTTTCTAAGTCTACTAACAAAATCTTGATGTACTCTCTATCCATTCCATTATGATTGAAAGTTATAGTGTACTCAGTATCTTTTATTCCACCCATAATACCCAAATAGGTTTCATTCAAATTATCCATTGTGCTTACTTGGAAACGGCGATCGTCTTCCATAGTAAATAATTGAGCCGTTGCTGATGGCGCTTTATCATTCATAATTTTGTCGCCGTCCCAACCATTATCGTATCCTTTACCTGTTTCCGGATTTATGAAAATCCAAAGACGGTCGAAACTATTTTCACTTTCTAAATCTATCAATGTTGAAGGTTGTTCTTCTTTAGCAGAACGAAGTTCACTATCATTCTTATCTACAGAAGTAGACTTATATGTCAAGCCAAATGAAGTGGTAGTTGACGATTTTTGCGTTCTTTTAATTGAGAATCCCTGCATAGTAGGTATTCTGTCTGGCAAACCTTCTTTCCCTGCTTGAGCCTTAGGAACAGAGATATACCCCCCAGCAGACTCATTGTTAGTATTACCGTCCCAGTCACTAAAGCTTCCTGTATTGTAAATCTGAACCTGCGCTTCTATATCTCCTTTAAAATCAAATTCACTAATTTTCACTGCTGCTGTATATGGATTACCAATTACATACCAACCATCAGAACCATATTCTGGTTCTTTCACATTTTCGTCGCTTGGATCCCAACTCCATTTTACATCTCCATCTGCAGACCACTTATAGTATGGTTGCTTTTCATCATAATCATAATATTCTAAAGGTAAAGTATAATCAGTATTGGTTAGATTACCTGTAAAACTTGTTACTGATTGAGTGAACTGAGTCATTTCATATCCTTGTAGATTATTTGATTTAACATTTGCTGGGTTTAAGTAATTTTCATAACCTTTCCCATCGCTATCTTTATTTGTTGTGTTATAATCATATCCAGCCACAGACGTCAAATGCTCATTGAACTCTAAATAAATCCAGTAAGGTGTACCAAAATAAGGATTACGATTTACAGGGTTAGCAGCCCAACGTCTTACCCAAGCGTTAGCTAACAATTCTGTTCCGTATGATTTAGCTGTCTGTTTTACAGGCACTGTAAAGAATTGCCACTGATAATTATTCCCATCTTTTTTTGCTGGCGAATACATTTCAACAGTTGCTGGAACTTCAGTTCCTTCTTGCTTAGCAAAAATAAACGTGGCATTAGGGCGAGCTTTTTGAGTACTCTCAACTCCTGTTAGAGTTGGGAATATATGCTCATTATAACCATATTCTGTTGCGCTTAATTCACGCGATTTTATTACTAAACCACCTACTCCAGCGTTATTTGTAGTGGTACCTTTTACCTCCACCAACTTATCGGCAGCGATTTCAAAATTACCAGAGGTAGCCCCACTTTCTTTAATCGTCAAACTATTCATTACCGTTAGTTCATCATGATAAGTTACTAATTTTGAGCTATTACTAACTAAGTTATAAACTTTATCTCCATAAATAGCGTGTCGAGGAATACGTTGTCCTGTATAAGGGCGATAAGCCGATTTATCAGAATCTGAATACGCACTCACTTCTGAGAGATTTGGCGTATTGCCTGTCGCTAAATCACCTGAAAACTTAAGTGTGGTATTATACCAGAATGCATTCAAACCACCAGTATGAGTTCCAAAATTATCTAAATCATCTACATTGGTTGAACTAGGAGAGTCATTGACATTTGGATTCTTTATAGCAAAATCGTTTGTAATTTCTAAGTTTGTTTGCAATAACACAAAGAAATCCGAACTATTATTCAATACAAAATTATTTACCTTATCCCCTACAAAAGTTTTAGGGAAAATATGTTGTGCATTAGAACTATTAGAATTACCCGAACCATTATATACAATAGTAGATTTTTTGCCACTCGCATTAACCATTGCTGAGTTTACAGGTTGAGAAGCTAATCTATCTTGCCAAATACCACCAGTAAGAGTTAGAGTTTTTTCGTTTATATCTAATTGATAGTCGGTATCATTATAAATATGTTTAACCGTTCTATTTTGATCTAATTTAAGAATATTTTCACAAGTTACCGTTGTACCTCCAGATGCAGTCATTGGAGCAAATACAATTTCCGTATCCTCATCAGGAACTTTTCCATCAGCCCAGTTAGCGTAAGTACTCCAATCTGTACTTTTTGTTCCTACCCAATAATTAGAGAAAGAAGTATTCAATGCACCCATAGTCGGTAATAAGTTACGACGAGTAGCTCCAATAATATCTACTTTTGTTCCGTCTGTAACCTTTCCTCCTAAGAAACAAGCAGGTTTCAAATTCTTTTCCAATTCGTTCAAATTATCAATTGTAAGATTTGATATAGTAGTTGTTGCAAAGGCTGGATCTTGAAATAAACTGTGATAGTCTTTTTCCACGCCTTTACCCCAAAACACAAACTTTTGATGATCAAATTTTTCCGTAGTAGAAAGATAACTATTACCTGGGCTAAAATACACATTATAATCCAAGTCTCCTATTATCTTCGTTGGATTCGTAGCATACATCGTAAAGCCAGATGCATTTTCGTTCACTATAATATTGTTATAGATATTTGTTTTTCCATCATCAGAGGCATATTCTAACGAGATTCCACGAGTAACATTCGTATCCAGATTTATATTTTTTATATATACTGTATTATGGAAAACATTAACTTTTTTACTCGTTGTTCTAATGTGAAAGCCTTCAATAATTGAGCTTCCTGCAAAAGCATTAACTGGCTGCACATAAACAATATTATTGTAGTTGTTTACAATAGCGTTAGCATCTGCAATGTAATTGTATATCCCAGCAACAAATTTAGTGTTAGCTCCTCCTTTAAATCCTGTAGTAGCTATAATATTGTTATAAACATCTATGGTTGACGAAGCACTACTTCCTCCCGATGGTTGCGCATAAACAGCTATACCACTATAAGATATGTCTTCCCCTAAATATGCAGCATCATTATTTAGCAGAATTCTATTATCTTTCACCGTAGATGAACATTTGTTTGTACTATTTACAGAAAAACGGATAGCAGCTATCGCATTGAGACTGACTGAAGCCTTAGTGTTAAATTTAGTATTCAGATTAGAAATCTTATTATTAGCACATTCAACTTTCCCGTACGATGTTCCCGCCAAACTACTAAATATTCCATATAAAAAATCGGTGGTTGTTGTTCCTTCACCAATATGAGACAATTCATAAATTTGGTTATCTTCTACTCTGACACACCCTTGTCCTATACCTATACCTACAACAGACCCTGTTTTAAAACTTGTTATTTCAATATTTGCAATGGTATTGCCTGTTATGTTAACATAGTTGCTTTCTCCATCTGCTGCCGCAGGAAGATCTGCATAAATAAAGTACATTGCACCTGATAAAGCATCAGAAGGTTTATTCTCTCCACTACCCATTGTCCATGTACCATCAATAGCTCCGTTTGTACGTTTAGAGCCTCCGATTACATTATTTGTGATGCTAATACCTTTTCCCTCGTCGGCTTTATAAAGAATACAACTTCTATATGCGTTTGTTTTAGCATAAACAGGCTTCGTTTCATAAAAATGGTTCCTCGAAATCGTTAAATTTGCTGGTACAAGAGTGTTATTTGCTGCGTTTGCTATTGTTATGATAGAAGAGGCATAAGTTTTATTATTATTAGCATAATTCGTTGTCTGTTCCAAAAGCATACAATCTTCGAAATAGTTATCAAGAATATTGATCTCGGTTCCATTTCCATATATACTATGTTCAGGGCGATCGTAAGTGCCTTGTCCTTGAAACTTACAATTTCGTATTGTTACATTTGTTGCATTTTCCAAGCGAATAGTAGCCGTTCCGTTAACCGCATTTAAGTCTGCACTATTCTGCATTTTTTTACTTTGTAGAATAAGCGATTGCGCTGCACCAGTCTTATCTAATCTTCCGTCTATTACAACAGGACGACCAGTAAAATCTCCTACTATATGGAATAAATAACCTTTTCTGTTGGCATCAAATTCTTCACCAATTACAGTACGTGGTGTTCCTCCTGAAGGATAAATATTCAAACTTGTAAATTTACTATCCGAAGCATCAATTTTAATAATCTCTGGTTCGTAACTATCAGCAATAATGTCTATATTCAATGACCCTGCTATATTCTTATTTGCATCATAAGCTGCTTTTATTGTGTTGTACTTAGTAGTTCCAACTTGAGCCACTGAACCTATATTAACACGAAGGCTGCCAAAATATAAGTTATCAATATAGGCAACATCATTTTGGCCTTCACTATAACAACCTATCTTGGAAAGATCGGTTGTTCCAAGATCAAATCTAGCAAGTGGAATTAATACAGTATTCCAGCGTCCCATTAGAAGGTCTGTAGCAGGAATCTGATATTCTTTATTATTAATTTCTATTGTTAATTTTGTATTTTCTTGTGCGACCCAAACATTTAAATGGATTGCATTTGCAGAACCCAATGTATTTGTTTGACTATTTTGTTTTATCGTGATATAAGACCCGTCGTATAAGTCTGTAATCTTTTGGCTAACATTTTTATCTTTAGAATCTGTATGAGGAGTTATGTTAGTCCAGCCATTAACTTTCGCATCAACACCTTCATCAGGAAAAACATACTGACCATAAATAGGAATAATATCATCTTTATCGTACGAAGTTGCTTCTGGCTTACAGTTAGGCGCTGTAGAATTGTAGAATATAATATTATCGGCGTAGGTAGTGTAAGCGGCTGTCAACTTACCACTTGTAGCTGCAATTATTTCGATAGCTGTTATATTTCCATCTTCTATTGATATTTCTTTGTTTAAATCAATATTTATCTCTTGCCAAGTATTAGCCTCTACAGAAGAAATTTTGATATCTGTATCTTCTTTTCGCTCTTGAATAATACGAACTCTCATTTCGTCGCCACTAATTGCTCTAGTATGTCTAAGCGCAAGGAACAGAGAGCCAAAAGCACTCGGAGAGATACCCTCATCATTCAAAGTAAACTTCGATTTTTTCCAAGAATCGTTAACTTTCCATTCTTGCTGTGCCACTTTATCAGTAAGATCGGCAGTTCGTTTCCAATCCGACTTACCTTTATTAGTAGCCATATAATCATCAGCAGCAGTTCCCGACATATCGCTGTATACCGAATAAGAGTAGGCAGGGTTATCGCTTATATTAGTAGGCATAGGAGCTGCATCTATATCTAAAGTTTCTTCGTAAAAATAAATATTGTCGATGTAGAAACTAAGGTTGCTATCAAGACTTCTATTATAAAGTCTAAATGCATTGATATCTTTAAAAATGTCATTAAAACCAGCATTCCAACCTTCAACAGCCAAATCTGTCAAATTGAAATCGAAAGAGTACCAACCGTCAGAGCTTAAAGATGCATCTGCTGCAGAAAGTTTTTTACTTGCATAGTGATATTGATTAGCTGAACCATTACTAAATATCTGAAAATCAAATTGATCATCAACTATAGGGGTGTTTAACCACACATCAAAATGAACGCGATTATACCCTTTATCCACAGCCTTAATATAATCAGTGGCGTTGCTTATCTTTAGCAAAGAGTAATTATACTCTATCTTAGGTTCTTCTACGGTTCCTTTGTTGGTTCCTTTTGCGATAGACACTTTACGAGCGACGTCCACAAAAGCACCTTTATTTTCGACAAACACATCATTACTTTTATCCCAAGTAATAGATAAAGTTCCATAATCTGGTGCATCACTATATACAGAAGAGTAAGTTCCTGAAGGAAGATCTGGAGGCGTGGGGGCTGCTGGAAATGCAGATGCAGCCGATCTCACCAGATATATATTTCCCACGTAAAGAACAGACCCAGGCTTATTGATTTTAAACCTTAAATCCACCTCTTTTCTATCTGAAGGGATTAACACTTTGGCTGTTGTCCACTCATTCTTTGTTTCTATATTTACTACAGGGTAACGGTTTGCCTGAGCATTAGATCCCAAATACACACACGGAACCGCCTCCACACCATCAGCGGGAACTTCGCTTTTAAGAGTTCCATTATAAGAAAAATAGACTTCATAATATACAGGGTCTGCGACTTCTACAAACAGCGCAGTGTTTAAGTAAAGTTGCTGATCCCAACCAGATCCAGTTGTGAACTTTACAGCCTTATCTCCATAAGCCTCGCAAGTTCCTTTTGCGTCTCCGGTTCCCGTACAACCAAAACTAACAACCTTATTATCCGCACCATAAATCTGCCAACAATTCGATTGAACTACTGTTTCCGGAACAGGATTAGGAATATTTGTAGCCGACGGTTGCGCCTTCGCTACCAAAACACTTACTAAAAGTAAAATTATTAAAGTTAGATATTTCTTTATCATATAAATTTAGTTTAAAGCATTAATACTTAGCCAAAGATTCTTCTTATTCATCATAGCCTCTATTTTATTTATTTATTTTTTATCTATTTAACTTATCTAAATCGCTTTTCTATGTATATTTCACAATAGACACAGAAACATATTTATTTGGGCGCAAAGTTACGAAATATTTTTTTATATACACACTATTTTTCTGTGCTTATTGAAATAATAAGCCAAGCCCTTTATGTGTTCCCAATTAATTTTAGAGAACACACTATTGCTCGAAACCCTTTGATAAGCGTGATAGATAGACACATAAGGCAAATAGTGAGTAGCGTATCCCGACTGCTTCATTCTCAAACAAAAATCAGCATCTTCGGGTCCGTAAAATATTTTTTCATCTAACAAACCTACTTTGTTTAGAGCAGAATGTCTTATCAACTGGCAAGCACCTATAATATAATCTACTTCAAAAGGTTTATCTTGGTTTTTATCATAATCTTCCGGTTCGGCAGCATTGTATGCTTTTAATTTCAATTTTTTCAATAATATATTTGCAGCCCTTGTTAGTTTCCCCTTCACAGACGGGAATCTGCGGCAACTATTTTGCACTTTCCCATCGTTGCCATACATTTTACAACCACACACTCCTACATTAGGATTAGAATCCATAAAGTCGAGCATTTCTTTTAATGCCTCTTGGTTTACTTCAGTGTCGCTATCTAATATCCAAATATACTCCCCTTTTGCCAAACCCATACCCCGATTACGAGCTTTCGACACTCCTAAATTCCGGTTATTTACACCAACTTTAGCAAAGGGATATAATTTGTCTATTTCGCTTAAAGTATTATCGGTAGATCCATTGTCGATATAAATAACTTCAATATCTCTTTCGTTCGCAACAAAGCTAAGAGAAAGAAGATTTTTCTCAAGAAAGCTCCACGAATTACAGCCGATTAATACTATAGACACCCTCATTTGATTACTATTTTTTCCAAGTTGTTAATTTATTCTTGAGAGCTTTGCCTGCTTTCCAAAATTCGGAGAAAGACGTAAATCGTCTTAATTGAGAAAACACAAAAGAAGGACGAAGGAAGAACTTAAGATTATATTTATACAAAAGCTTCTCCATCTCTTCATTGCTCAAATTAGGATAAGACAATATAGAGTGATGCTGAACATCTGTAGGCACATAATCTCCTCCTACTATCCAACCATTTTCTTTTGCTAAATCATAAAACTCCGTACCGGGGAAAGGAGCTACAATATTTATCATAACCTGATCGGCTTTAAGCTTTATAGCTGTATCTAAGGTTTCTTTTATAGTTTCTTTAGTTTCTAACGGACTTGTCCCTATTAATATGTTTAGCTTTACAGGCACTTTGTACTTATTTAGCAAATTGATTGCCAATATTATCTGTTCTCTGTTCACTCCTTTTTTGATGTAAGTAAGTATTTCATCGTTAAACGACTCAACCCCCAAATCGACATACATACAACCTGTATCGCCCAGTATCTGAGCAATACTTTCGGTTATTGCATCAGCACGAGCCTGACAACCCCAAACTATATCATACTTCTTTAATGTTTCGGCAATAGGCTTAAGACGTTTTTCTGTTATAATAAAGTTATCGTCCATAAAACCTATAGCTTTATATCCTTGCGATGCCAACAAATCTATCTCTTCTATCACATTCTCTACCGAACGTTTAGATATAAAGGGTTTCTTTCCTGAGTTATGAGCCTTATTTTCCAACTCGCGAGCAAAGGTTAGCGAACTCGGAACACAATATATGCACTGGAACGGACAATTACGACTTGTTATAACCGCTGTATAAGGAGAACGTTTTAACTTGGGGTTACTAAAATAGTGCTTATCTATAAGATGGCGAGCAGGGAATGGCAAAGAGTCTAAATCTTTCAATAATTCCCTTGTAGGATTATTTGCTACCTTGCCATCGGACGATAAATACGAAATACCTTTTACATTGCTATAGCCTTCACCTTGAGATATTAATAAGCATAATTCTCTTATGGTTATATCAGGCTCTCCCCTAACCACTATTTGATTGGGTAATTGTAAAAACTCTTTCGTATAAAATGTGGCTCCCGGCCCTAAATATATTATCTTCGTTTTAGGACGATAGTTGTTTATTACCTTAGATATATAAATATCATTACTCATAGAAAGATTTACCGACCAAAAGACATACACATCAGAATCGTCTTTTTGAATAAAAGATTCAAAATCTCTTAGAGTTTCGTTCTTGGTAATCGAATCTCGATAGGCAACTTTATGTTTATCTTGTTCAAGAATTGCGGCTACAGTTAGCTCATAGATATTAATCATTGGGTAAACCATAGTAGTGCAACCAGCGGTACGTTCTGCCGGGCGTTCATTAGCTTTCGCCACAGGAGGTATTAAGAATGTTATTTTCATCGTAAAATTTCTATTATTATTAGAACGAAACATTTTAGATAATATTATACAAAAGAGTAAAGTAGACTAAGCATAAAAAAACAAAGGAGTGTCAGTACACAATGACACCCCTCTGCAAATTATAAAATTTAACAACAATTATTCTTTTACCAATTTATGTGTGGTTACCTCTCCTGCCTTTGTTACAAGCTGAACGATATACGTTCCCGAACTTAAATTAGCAACATTCATATCAAGAGCATTGTTTGCTTTCGCTACTAATCGACCATTTAATTCAAAAACATTTGCAGACTGAATGGCTTCATTAAAGCAAATAACATCTTTTGCCGGGTTAGGATAGAAATATATTGGCTTAACATCTACATCTTCCACAATATCTATATCCGAGAAGTCGTATTTTTCTACATATATACTTGTTATAGCAACCGGCTTATCGGTATTATTACCTCCTACTATTTTGTAAATTACTTCGCTTTTCGAAGGTTCTTCATCTAAAAACTCAACACAAGTAGTACGATCTAAGTTATTAAACGTTTTTACCAGTTCATTGTTTTTATATACCTGAACAGTTCTATCGAGAAGAGTTGATTTACCAGTAAGATTTATAGATACGCTTTTAGCATTTGGCACCTTAAACTCTACGCTACCACCAACATATTGTCGCCCTCTTATGCGGAGATTTTTCTTTCCTCCACCTCCAGAACAGCCTTCACCTAATTCTATACTTGCCGAATCGGCAGAGAGCACAATATTATTAGGAGCAGAAAGATAATCCTTAGTTGTATTATAATCTGCTTCGACTTCCATATTTAAGAAGTCTTCATAAATCCAATAACCTTCAGTGCTTGGTTGCGGAGCCTCTTCTTTCGGAATATCAATGCCATACTTTTGCACTTCAACATAATAAAGCACGATAGGATCTTTCTTGGTTTCGTCGGCAGCAGTTATCTTAACGGTAACAGGCTCTTCTGAGTCTACTTTTTGCGCAAACTCTATACATTTGTATCTATCAAAACCCTCTTCTCTAAAAACTTCTTCTCCGTTAATAGAAATAACAACACCCCTATCGGCAGCTTTTTGTTTCCCTGTAATGTAAATTCTAACCCAACTTGCATTAGGAACAGTAAATTCGGCAGCACCATTTTCTTCTAACCCACGAATACGAAGAGATTTTTGTCCGTAAGCACAGTCGAAACCCTGCTCTACATTAGCGAATATTGCCGAAAGATTAATGTTATTAGGATAAGTTTTGTAATTCTTTTGTAGAATATTCCATTCCTCTTCAATATCAAACTGATTAAAGTTTTCTAATATCCAATAATTCGATTGATCGTCTTCAATATTACCTTGTGCGTTTAATTGAAGCGATAAGCTCAAACACATAAGGATTGAAAAAATAAAAGTTAATTGTGTTTTCATTGTTGATATAAATTATTTATACATATAGTTTGCAAAGTTAAAATAAAAATGAATTGATTTACAAGAAAACAATACAAATAATTAATTACTTTTGCCTTTTCATTTTTTTCAATTAAGCTATGACAGAAGAAGTAAGAGAAAAACTTATAGATAGAGTTACAAGAAATCCTTATGTAAATCATTTACAAATACAGTTTACCAAGGTTGAAGATGGGGTTGTAGAAGCCGTTATGCCTTTATTTGAACACCAACGACAATATAGCGGAGTTATTCACGGCGGCATTTTAGCAGCAGTAGGCGACACTGTAGCCGGATTTGCAGCCTACACCTTAACACCTCCCGACAAAGATGTTTTATCTGCCGAGATTAATGTTTCTTTTCTCAGAGCAACTTGGGGAGACAAACTTATTGCCAAAGCAAAAATAATTAAACCCGGCAGGAATATACATTTTGGAGAATGCGAAATATTCTGCAACGACAAAATGGTATGCAAAGTAACCGGTACTTTCTGTGTTGTTGTAAAGCAAGTATAAGAGGGCTTCTTCCACTACTTACTTTTGAGAAATATTAGCTTGCTCTAATTCCAATAGTTTCTTTTTTCTCCAAAGTCCGCCGCCATAACCGGTAAGCGAACCATTAATTCCGACAACTCGGTGGCAAGGAAGAATAATAGATATTTTATTCTTTCCGTTGGCGTTTGCCACCGCTCTAACAGACGAAGACTTGCCTATCATCTCGGCTTGCTTGCCGTAGTTTGTAGTACAACCGTATGGCACATTCAACAACGAAAGCCAAACTGTTTTTTGAAACTCAGTTCCAACTAAATCCAACGGAATATCAAACTCACGGCGTCTGCCATCGAAGTATTCATTTATTTGTTTACGAAGTGTATCAAAATGCAAGTTTTCGCCCGACACAAGCGAAGCCTTAAAATGCTCACCAAGTTGCCTCAACTCCAAATCAATTAATTTGTAGTCGGCAAACTCAAACATACACACCCCCTCGTCTGTTGCTCCCGCAATCATCAAACCCAAATCTGTTTCTATATTTGCAATACTTACAATACGCTTATCTTTGTTTTTTACCATCACTCATTTATTGCTTTTACACATTATATCCTAACATCAACAAAAGTATAATTATTTTCGCACAAAACAAGAAAGATAAAAACTAAAAGTTAGCGCAAAGTTTCACACATTGACATAATCCGTTTCATACTTTGAAACGATCCGTTTCGCAGTATGACATAATTCGTTTCACGGTTTAAAACTACTTGTTTCATATAGGTGAAACACTTTGTTTCATACTAACAAAACAACCTGTTTCATTAGTATGAAACGACAAACAAGCAAGAAAAAAGATAAAAGTTAAAAACTAAAAGATAAAAGTTAGCGCAAAGCGCAGTAGAGACGCGGCGCGCCACGTCTCCAGGGCTAAAAATTGACGTACATACACCCTTTTAGATAGGCGATAGCCCGAATGGGCGATATATCCATAACCTTAGGTGAGCGTAGCGTTACCTAAGGGAATAAAAGCTGGCGCAAAGCGAAACCAATCGCAATGCGCAGTAGAGACGCGGCGCGCCACGTCTCCAGGGCTAAAAATTGACGTACATACACCCTTTTAGATAGGCGATAGCCCGAATGGGCAATATATCCATAACCTTAGGTGAGCGAAGCGTTACCTAAGGGAATAAAAGTTGGCGCAAAGCAAAACCAATCGCAATGCACGGTAGAGACGCGGCGCGCCACGTCTCCAGGGCTAAAAAGGGTAAAAGCTTTATCGTTTGGCAATTTATTGTACCTTTGTGCTACAAAAAACAATTAATATGTCATCTTTACAATATGGAATTATAGGAACCGGAGGAATTGGTGGTTTTTATGGTGGTATGCTTGCAAAGGCAGGCAATAAAGTTAAATTTTTGTTCAGGTCGGATTATCAATACGTTCTTAACAATGGCTTAAAAATAGATTCGACTTTAGGCAATTTTGTGTTGCCTAAAGTTGAGGCATACAATGATACACAAGCTATGGGCGTGTGCGATGTTGTTTTAGTTTGCCTTAAAACAACTAATAACTATATGCTTAAATCGCTATTGCCTCCGCTGTTGCATAAAAACACTTTAGTTATTCTCATTCAAAACGGATTGGGATTAGAAGAAGATGTTGTTGCAGATTTTCCTGAGTTAAACATAGCGGGAGGTATGGCTTTTATTTGTTCTCAGAAATTAGGTCATGGGTATATTTCTCATTTAGATTATGGAAAACTTACTTTGGCGGCATACAACAATAAGGCTTTATCTGTTTTATCGTTAGTTACAAATGATTTTAATGAAGCCGGAGTAACATCGGAAATACTGCCCGATTTAGAATCGGCTCGTTGGAGAAAACTTGTTTGGAATATCCCTTACAATGGGAGCACGGTTGTACTGAATACTACTACCGAAGCATTGATGAATAATCCGGTGTCGGAAAGTTTAATGAGAGACTTAATGGAAGAGGTTGTTGCTGCGGCAAACGCTTGCGGTATAAAATATCCGATTGAGAATTCGTTTATAGATGAAATGCTTGAACTGACACGCAACATGACCCCTTATTCGCCAAGTATGAAATTAGACTACGACAATGGTAGAGAGCTGGAAATAAAGTATATATATTCTAAGCCAATTGAAAAAGCTGCGAGTGTAGGATATGATATGAAAAAGGTTAATATACTGGAGAAACAGTTGTTATTTCTAAGAAAATAAACGATTTATTTGGAGGTGCAAATAAAAACCACTAACTTTGTGGCTGAATTGAGGTGGAGGGAGGCTAATTAAGTCTCTCTTTTATTTTATTTATATGATTGATAAAAACATAGTTAGGGGTATAATTGAATCTTACTTTGTCGATTCTGACAAATACTTGACAGAGTTAGAGGTAAAGTCGGACAATAAAATTTTAGTTGAAATAGACAGCGACACTTCAATCTCTATAGAAGATTGTATATTGCTAACCAAGCATATAGAATCAAAACTAAATAGAGACGATGAGGATTACGAATTGGAAGTAGGCTCGGCTGGCATATCTCAACCTTTTAAGACTTTAAGACAATATAAAAAAAATATTGGAAACGAAGTTGAAGTATTAGCTAAAGACGGTAAGAAATATTCAGGAGTATTAAAAGATGCCAATGATAAGAATATTGTTTTAAGCATTGAAAAGAAAATAAAACCCGAAGGAGCTAAACGCAAAATTACGGTAAACGAAGAGATTGAGTTTACTTACGAAGAGATTAAATTTACTAAATATATAATAAGGTTTAAGTGATAAAAAATTATGGCGAAGAAACAGGCAGAACCAAGTATGATAGAAACATTTGCGGACTTTAAGGAGAACAAAAATGTAGATAGAACAACGCTGATAAGCGTGTTGGAAGAATCGTTCCGTAATGTTATAAGCAAAATGTTTGGTTCGGACGAAAACTACGATATTATCATTAATCCAGATAAAGGAGACTTTGAAATATGGAGAAATAGAGAAGTTGTTGCAGATGATGAATTAACCGATCCTAACTTGCAGATTTCATTAACCGAAGCTCAGAAGATAGACGCGGATTATGAAGTTGGCGAAGAAATTACTGACGCTGTAGATTTTGCAGGATTTGGTCGTCGTGCCGTTCTTAATTTACGTCAGGCTTTAGCTTCTAAGATTTTAGAATTACAAAAAGACTCACTATATAATAAATATAAAGATCAAGTAGGTCAGATTATTGCTGCCGAAGTATATCAGATTTGGAAAAAAGAAGTACTTTTGTTGGATGACGAAGGTAATGAATTAATACTTCCTAAAACAGAACAAATACCTGGCGACTTTTTCAGAAAGAACGAAACAAGAAGAGCCGTTGTAGTGAAAGTAGACAACCAGAATAATAATCCTAAGATTATACTTTCTCGCACATCTAATTTATTTATGCAACGCTTGTTTGAATTAGAAGTTCCAGAAATAAACGATGGACTTATAACTATTAAGAGAATTGCTCGTATACCAGGAGAGCGCGCTAAGATTGCCGTTGAAACTTATGATGATCGTGTTGATCCTGTAGGTGCTTGTGTTGGTCATAGGGGTTCTCGTATTCACGGTATTGTTCGTGAATTATGTAACGAAAATATCGACATTATTAATTACACATCAAATATATCTCTGTTTATTCAGAGAGCACTTAGTCCTGCCAAAATATCTTCTATAGTAATAAAAGAAGAAGAAAAAAGAGCTGAAGTATTTCTTCGACCCGAAGAAGTTTCGTTGGCTATTGGTAAAGGCGGTATGAATATTAAATTAGCAAGTATGCTAACGGAATATACAATAGATGTATTCCGCGATGTAGAAGTTGAAGAAGAAGACATCTACTTAGATGACTTCTCTGACGAAATAGAAAAATGGGTTATCGACGCATTAAAGAGCATTGGTTGTTACACAGCGAAAAATGTTTTAGCTTTAACGCGTGAAGAAATTATTGAAAAGGCGGATTTAGAGGAAGACACTGTTGATGAAATCCTTACAATCCTGAATGCAGAGTTTGAAGAAGAATAAGATGTGCTGATATGCTAATGTGCCAATGTTCTAAGGACAACATTAGCACATTGCCACATTGCTCATTATCACATTAAATCACATTGTATGTCTATAAGATTAAATAAAGTTACGAAAAATTTGAATGTAGGATTGACCACCGTTGTGAGTTTTCTCAACGCTAAGGGGCACCCTACAGAGGAAAATCCTAATACTAAAATTAGTGATGAGGAGTATGAAATGCTCGTTAGAGAATTTAGTAAGGATAAAAACCTGAAACTGGAATCTGAAAAAATTAGTCAAGAACGCAGCCAGAAAGAAAAAAAAGTTAGCGTTGCCGTAGATGGTTATAAAGAAGCGAAGGAAGAAATTAAAGTGGAAGTTCCAGAAGAGGCTAAGCCTAAGTTTGTAGTTAAAGGTAAGTTGGATTTAGACTCGTTAGAGAAGAAAAAGAAAACAACAAAAAAACCAGTTGTTGAAAAAAAGAAAGAAGAAACTCCCATCGAAAATAAAGAGGAAACTAAAGAGATTAAGGAAACAATTACAGTTCCCAAATCGGAAGAGATTGCTATAAAGGTGGAACAAACTCAAAAAATGGACGAATTGCAAGAAGAAATTACCACTCAAACTAAAAAAGAGGCAGTAATAGATAAGCCAGAAACAATGGTTGAACAACCAGAGGCTTTAAGTGGCGAAGCAGAACAAGGGGAATCTGCAGAAGACAGTGGTGTTTTCCGCTTATCAAGTCCTCAAATAAAAAGAGAAGTAAAGGTTTTAGGCTCTATAGACTTAACCTCAATAAATTCATCTACTCGCCCTAAAAAGAAGACTAAAGAAGAAAAGAAAAAAGAACGAGCAGAAAAGAACAAGAAAACTACTAAACCTGTCGAATCTAAGAAGGTTGGCAGTGATAATGCTCAGCCTGAAAGAACGGACAAACCTCTTCTTGTAAAGAAAGGTGATGTGACTGGTGATGCAAAAAAAGCAAAAAGAAACAGAATACAAAGAGAGAAGATAGACATCGAAAAAGGTGTTTCTGCTCCTAAACCTGAAAGTCAGAAACTGAAACTTCGCAAACCTGCACATAAAGCAGAGGTTAGCGATGAAGATGTTCAAAAACAAATAAAAGAAACTTTAGCTCGTCTAACCAATAAAGGTCAGAAAAAAGGTGCTAAATATAGAAAAGAAAAAAGAGAAGCAAACAGACAAGAGCAATTCGATTCGGAATCGGAAGTTAATAACACAATTAAGATTACGGAGTTTGTTACTGCTAACGAGTTAGCAAATATGATGAACATTCCTGTGATACAAGTTATTTCTACTTGTATGTCTGTTGGTATAATGGTTTCTATAAATCAACGATTAGATGCTGAAACAATAAATCTTGTAGCTGAAGAGTTCGGATACAAAACAGAATATGTAAGTGCCGAAGTTGTTGAGGCTATAAACGAGGAGGAAGACAGAGAGGAAGATTTACTACCTCGCTCTCCTATCGTAACCGTAATGGGACACGTTGACCACGGTAAAACTTCTCTTCTTGATAATGTGCGTAACACTAATGTTATTGCAGGAGAAGCCGGAGGTATTACGCAACACATAGGTGCGTATAACGTTAAATTAGCCGACGGAAGAAAAATAACATTCTTAGATACTCCTGGTCACGAAGCCTTTACGGCTATGCGTGCTCGTGGGGCAAGCGTTACAGATATTGCTATCATCATTGTTGCAGCCGACGATAACGTGATGCCTCAGACTAAAGAGGCAATTAATCACGCTGCTGCAGCTAATGTGCCTATAGTATTTGCTATTAATAAAATAGACAAGCCTGGAGCTAATCCTGAAAAAATAAAAGAAACATTAGCATCTATGAATTATCTTGTTGAAGATTGGGGTGGTAAATACCAATCGCAAGATATTTCAGCTAAACAAGGTATTGGTGTTCCTGAATTATTAGAAAAGGTTCTTTTAGAAGCAGAATTGTTAGACTTGAAGGCTAATCCAAATAGAAAAGCTGTAGGTTCAGTTATAGAATCTTCATTAGATAAAGGTCGTGGTTATGTAGTTACTGTTTTGGTACAAAACGGTACTCTTAAACAAGGTGATGTTATTTTAGCCGGAACTCATTATGGTAGAGTTAAGGCTATGTTTAATGAGAGAAATCAAAGAATAACAGAAGCAGGACCTGCAGAGCCTGTTCTTATCTTAGGTCTTAATGGCGCTCCTCAAGCAGGAGATGTTATTAATGTTATGGAAACAGAACAAGAAGCTCGCGATATAGCAACAAAAAGAGAACAATTACAAAGAGAACAAGGATTACGTACTCAGAAGTTATTAACTCTTGATGATATTGGTCGCCGTATAGCTATTGGAAACTTCCAACAACTTAACATTATTGTTAAAGGAGATGTTGACGGTTCGGTTGAAGCTTTATCGGATTCATTAATAAACTTATCTACAGAACAAATACAAGTTAATGTTATTCATAAGGGTGTAGGTCAAATCTCTGAGTCTGACATTATACTTGCAGCTGCTTCTGATGCTATTATAGTAGGTTTCCAAGTTCGTCCATCGCAAGCTGCTCGCAAGTTAGCAGATAAAGAAGGAGTAGACGTACGCTTGTATTCTATCATCTATGATACTATTGAAGAAGTAAAGGCTGCTATGGAAGGTATGTTATCTCCTGAAATTAAAGAAGAAATAACTGCTAACGTAGAAGTTCAAGAAGTATTCAAAATAACTAAGGTTGGTACTGTTGCAGGTTGTTTAGTTAGAGAAGGTAAAATTAAGAGAGGTAACAAGATACGCATAATTAGAGATGGTATTGTAGTATATGCAGGAGAACTTGGCTCTCTTAAACGTTTCAAAGAAGATGTTAAGGAAGTAAGTCAAGGTTATGAGTGCGGTCTTAATATTCACAACTATAACGACATAAAAGTAGGCGATATAGTTGAGGCTTACGAAGAAACAGAAGTGAAACAAAAACTATAATGAGCTGATATGTTATTATGTTAGATATAGTAATAATAATTTGCTTAGCAATTGGTTTGATAAAAGGCCTGTTCGATGGATTCATCAAACAGGTCATTTCGTTTGTGGGTATATTAGTAGCCATACTTTCGGCAGGAGCAGTAGCTGTTCCATTAAAAGAATTTTTATCGGAACTATTTACCGAACAAGCTATCTCAGACTCTGTGCTAACATGGTCGGCTTATGTTTTAGCTTTTATTGTAATTATAATAGCGTGCTCTATTATTGGTAAAATAATAAGCAAAGTTATTAATATGACTCCGGCTAAACCTCTGAATATTATGTTGGGGGCTATGTTTGGTGTCTTCTGGTGGATAGTTTGCTTGAGCATAGTGTTTAATGTGTTGGCTTCGTTTGAGAAAAATTTAGAAGTTATACCAAAACAAACAAAAGAAAATTCCGTTCTTTATGAAGGGGTGAAAGATGTATTACCTACAATATTCCCTGTGATAAAGAATTATTTCGATACATATATACCTGATACAGCTTATGTCTGAAGATAATAATATATTAGATGATTTTACTAACAAAGAGTATGAATACGGCTTTGTTACCGATGTTGAAACAGAATTTATTCCAAAAGGATTAAACGAAGATATAGTACGTCTTATCTCACGTAAAAAGTCAGAACCAGAGTGGCTTCTCGACTTTCGTCTTAAAGCTTTTCGTTATTGGCTTACAATGAAGATGCCTAACTGGGCTTTCCTTAATATTCCAAATATAGACTATCAAGATATTATATACTATGCCGACCCTACAACAAAGAAAGGACCTAAAGACCTTTCGGAAGTAGACCCAGAGATACTTAAAACATTCGACAAACTGGGAATTCCTTTGCACGAACAAAAAATGTTTAGTGGTATTGCCGTTGATGCTGTGATGGATAGTGTATCTGTGCAAACAACTTTTAAGAAAGATTTGGCAGAGAAAGGAATAATATTCTGCTCGTTTAGCGAAGCAGTGAAAGACCACCCCGACTTAGTAAAGAAATATATGGGGAGCGTTGTTTCTTATGAAGATAATTTCTTTGCGGCTCTTAATTCGGCAGTGTTTAGCGATGGCTCATTTGTTTATATCCCTAAAGGAGTTAGATGCCCAATGGAGTTGTCTACTTACTTTAGAATTAATGCTATGAACACTGGTCAGTTTGAAAGAACATTAATTATAGCCGAAGACGATTCGTATGTTAGTTATCTCGAAGGTTGTACAGCTCCACAGAGAGATGAAAATCAACTTCACGCAGCTATAGTAGAGATAGTTGTAATGAATCGTGCGGAAGTAAAATATTCAACTGTTCAGAATTGGTATCCAGGAGATAAAGATGGTAATGGCGGTATATATAATTTCGTTACTAAGCGTGCAATCTGTAAGGGAGAGCAATCTAAAGTATCGTGGACTCAAGTAGAAACCGGTTCGGCTATTACTTGGAAGTATCCAAGTTGTATTTTAATGGGCGATAATTCTATAGGCGAGTTTTATTCTGTAGCTGTTACAAACAATCATCAACAAGCCGACACGGGAACAAAGATGATACACATAGGAAAGAATACTAAAAGTACTATTGTTTCTAAAGGAATATCGGCAGGCAAGAGTAACAATAGCTATAGAGGATTAGTAAAAATAACTTCTAATGCCGAGAATGCACGAAACCATTCGCAATGCGATAGTTTATTGCTTGGAAATACTTGTGGGGCTCATACCTTTCCTTATATGGATATACAAAATAACACTGGAATAGTAGAACACGAAGCTACAACTTCTAAGATAAGCGAAGACCAGATATTCTACTGCAATCAACGAGGTATTAAAACTGAAGATGCAATAGGTTTGATAGTTAACGGATATGCTAAAGAAGTGCTTAATAAACTTCCAATGGAGTTTGCGGTGGAAGCTCAGAAGCTACTTCAAATTAGTCTTGAAGGAAGTGTAGGGTGAGTTTTTGATAATCAACAAATATACAGGATTCTTTTTATTAGGATCTTCAATACCTTCAGAGAATAAAAACAGATAAATAATATGCTAAAAATAAAAGATTTACACGCTTCCATTAATGGAAAAGAGATATTGAGAGGTATTAATTTGCAAGTAAATGCAGGAGAGGTACACGCAATAATGGGACCTAACGGTTCGGGCAAAAGCACTCTTTCGTCTGTATTAGTAGGTAATCCTGCTTTTGAGGTTACCAAAGGAGAAGTTACTTTTGAAAATAAAAATATATTAGAACTTTTACCCGAAGAACGTTCTTGCTTAGGTCTTTTCCTTAGCTTTCAATATCCTGTAGAGATACCAGGTGTTAGTATGGTTAATTTTATGAGAGCGGCGGTAAACGAACATCGTAAGTGTAAAGGAGAGAAAGCTCTTACTGCAGGTGAGTTTCTTAAGTTGATGAGAGAGAAGCAAGCTATAGTTGAGCTTGACACAAATCTTGTGAGTCGTGCGGTAAATGAAGGTTTCTCGGGTGGAGAAAAGAAACGTAACGAGATATTCCAGATGGCTATGCTTGAGCCTAAACTTGCAATACTCGACGAAACTGACAGCGGACTTGACATTGATGCTCTTAGAATAGTAGCCAATGGTGTAAACAAACTAAAGACTCCTAATAACGCAACAATAGTAATAACTCACTATCAGCGTTTATTGGATTATATAAAACCTGATATTGTGCACGTTCTTTACAAAGGACAGATTATAAAAACAGGTGGTCCGGAACTTGCTTTAGAATTAGAAGAAAAAGGATACGACTGGTTAAAATGAAACAATATATAGATTTTTTCAAGACGCAAAGGGCGCAAATAGAAACTAACTGCTCTCCTATTATTAACAAAGAAAGAGATAGAGCTGCCGAAATATTTGAACAACATAGTTTCCCGAAATACAAATCAGAAGATTATCAATACTTGAACTTAGAAGAATTGTTAAGTCCTGACTTTGGATTTTATCTTGATTACAAAGGAGAGAATATTAATCCTGACAGAGTTTTCAGATGCAACATACCAAGTATTACATCTTCGTTGCGTTTTACTGTAAACGGACACTACTGCGAAGAGTCTGGCGTTAGCTCTCTTCCCGAAGGTGTGTTCGCTGGTAGTTTTAATGAGTTTGCAAATTCATATCCCGAAATATTTAAGAAACACTATAATAGGTTGGCGATGAACAATGCCAATCCCGTTGAGGCGTTTAATGCTATGTTTGTTCAAGATGGTTTTGCATTATACGTTCCTAAAGGTGTAGTTATAGAAGAGCCAATTCAGATTACTAATATTGTTAACGGTAAAATCGATTCGTTAGTTAATCGTCGTATACTTATAATACTGGAAGAAGCTTCGCAAGCTAAAGTTTTGGTTTGCGACCATTCTGCAAATGAGGATACTTGTTACGCCATAACTCAAGTAGCTGAAATATTTGTAAACGATAATGCGGTATTAGACTTCTATGAGTTAGAAGAAAGTAGTAGAAAAACCTTTCGTTTAGCAACTACTTACATTGAACAAAAAGAATCGTCGAACGTATTAGCCCACACAATAACTCTGAATAACGGAACTACTCGCAATAATTACGTTATAAACTTAGACGGAGAGCGCGCCGAAACTAATCTCTACGGTATGGCAATAGTTGATGGCGAACAAATGGTGGACAACAATACTCTTATAAATCATAATGTAGCGCACTGCCATAGCAATGAGTTGTTTAAGTATCTGTTAGACGATAAGGCTAAAGGTGTGTTTGCCGGACAAATAGCTGTTGCTCAATTAGCTGAAAAGACTGTCTCTTATCAAAATAATAAAAATTTACTTGGTAGTAAAAGTTGTGAGATGCACTCTAAACCTCAGTTGATAATATATGCCGACGATGTGAAATGCTCGCACGGAATGACTACTGGTCAGCTCGACGAAACGGCTTTGTTCTATATGCGCTCTCGAGGAATTTCTCTTGATGAGGCTCAACTTCTTTTGAAATACGCTTTCGCTAACGAAGTTATTGAACATATTAGATTAGAGTCGCTAAAAACAAGATTACATTTACTAACCGAAAAACGATTTAGAGGAGAATTAGTGAGATGCAGAGAATGTATTTAAATGTAGAAGAAATAAGAAAAGATTTCCCTATACTTCATCAAGAAGTGTATGGCAAACCTTTGGTTTATTTAGATAATGCGGCAACTACACAGAAACCTATTCAAGTGATAAAAAAGATTGAAGAAGTTTATTCTTCTATCAATGCTAATATACACAGAGGAGTACATTATCTTAGTCAGCGAGCAACCGAATCGCACGAAGAAGCTCG
Source organism: Dysgonomonadaceae bacterium PH5-43 (assembly GCA_029916745.1). Taxonomy (NCBI): domain Bacteria; kingdom Pseudomonadati; phylum Bacteroidota; class Bacteroidia; order Bacteroidales; family Dysgonomonadaceae; species Dysgonomonadaceae bacterium PH5-43. Next base: position 89,332 of record JARXWK010000006.1, read on the forward strand.
TAAAGCTGTGCAACAATACATCAATGCTGCAAGTTCTAACGAGATTATATTTACTCGCGGTGCTACCGAATCTATAAATCTTGTGGCTTCAAGTTTCTGTCGTTCGCAATGTAAGCCAGGCGATGAGGTAATTCTTACCACTATGGAGCATCACGCTAATATAGTGCCTTGGCAACTTCAACAAGATATTACCGGAATTAAGATAAACGTTGTGCCGATTAACGATAAGGGAGAGATGCGTATCGAAGACTTAGCAGAACTAATATCTTCTAAAACTAAACTTATTTCTATCGCACACGTGTCTAATGTGCTTGGCACTATAAATCCTGTTGAAGACATTGTAAAGCTTGCTCATAATTATGGTATACCCGTAATGTTAGACTGCGCTCAATCGGTTCAGCATATACCTTTAGATGTTCAGGCTTTAGATTGCGACTTTATGGTTTTCTCTTCTCATAAAATGTACGGACCAACGGGTATAGGTATTCTTTATGGAAAAGAAAAATGGTTAGACAAACTGCCTCCTTATCAGGGAGGGGGAGAGATGATTGCTCACGTAAGTTTTGAGAAAACAACCTTTAATGAACTTCCGTTTAAGTTCGAAGCCGGAACTCCTGATTATGTTGGTTCTGCCGCTTTGATTGAAGCTATAAAATACATCAATCGTATAGGTTTAGATAATATTAATGCCTACGAAGACTATCTTTTGAAGTATGCCACAGAGAAACTTAATGCTATAGATGGTATGCGTATCATAGGTTTGGCAGAACAAAAAAGCTCTGTAATCTCTTTCTTGGTGAAAAATATACACCACTACGATATGGGTATGTTGTTAGATAGATTAGGTATAGCCGTGCGCACGGGGCATCATTGTGCTCAACCTCTTATGGAGTTTTTCGGAATAGAAGGAACGGTAAGAGCTTCTTTTTCTTTCTACAACACGGTAGAAGAAATAGATATACTCGCAGAAGGCATAGAGCGAGTTGCTGGAATGTTCTGATATGTTGCTCCCTTATTTGAATAAAGAACTAATAGAAGCGGGCTGCGATGAAGCAGGCAGAGGCTGCCTTGCAGGTCCTGTTTTTGCGGCAGCCGTAATTCTTCCCTCTGGTTTTATAAACGAACATCTCAACGATTCTAAGCAGTTGACGGAGAAACAAAGAGAAAAACTTCGTCCTATAATAGAACAAGAAGCGACAGCTTGGGCTGTAGGTGTGGTATTGCCCGAAGAGATAGACAAAATTAATATCCTTAACGCCTCAATCTTGGCAATGCACAGAGCCGTAGAGCAATTAATCGTTACACCTCAACATCTTCTTATTGATGGAAATCGCTTTAAGAAGTACCAAAATATTCCACATACAACAGTAATTAAAGGCGATGGAAAGTATCTTTCTATCGCCGCAGCATCTATTCTGGCAAAAACTCACCGCGATGAGTATATGACTAAGCTTCACAACGAATACCCTGATTATGCTTGGGATAAAAACAAAGGATATCCTACAAAAGCACACTACAAAGGATTGGAAGACTTTGGGATAACTCCTCATCACAGACTCAGTTTTGCTCTAACACAAAAAGACAAACAGCTTTCGTTCGATTTTTAATTCTTCTTCCTCTGTGTTGCGAACAAGCGATTCTGTTTTTGAATATCCAACTCACCTTTACTCATTTTCTATACATATTCTTGAATTGTAGGTTGTGATAGATGTTAAAATGAAAAAAGTATTATCTTTGTGGAATCTGTATTTAATTTTAACAAGCATAAAGTATATAAAAGATGAAGCAAATCGTGAAAAGCAATTATAGTTTATTATTAGTTCTTGTTGTTATTCTAACAACATCTTTGTTTTCGTGTAAATCGTCTTTCCCTCCTGCTGGAACACTAGTTGAATGTAATGGGCAATTTCTGGAACCGATATTAAATCCAACTCAAAGGGCTGAGTTTATTGGAGGCAAAGTAGCTATGTTTGAATTTATTAAATCAAATTTTAATTTTCAAGCAAATCAAAAAGATAACATAAAAGACAAAGTAAGACTGGCTTTTATAGTTACAAAAGAAGGAGATATTTGTGATGTTAGGGTAGTTTCTAAGCCACAGAGTTTAGATAGTGAGATTGTTCGAGTGGTTAGAAGTATGCCCAAGTGGAATCCAGGAATTAATAATGGGCAAATTTGTGATAGTTATTTTTTGTTAGACCTAAAGTTTAATTAAAAAAGATAACGATAGTTATTTACTGGAGATAAAGGATAAAGTATATTATTTATAAAACTATAAAATATCAATATGAAATTAGAATTTACAATCGACGAACAAGATTTTTTAGATTTTCAATTATTAACCGCTTCACAATCTGGAAGAATAAAAAGAAAGATGAGAAGTGCTTGGATTTTTCTAACACTTTTCTTTGTAGGAATTTCAATCCTTAATTTTTATTATAATTATCATTCAGTAACATCATCAGTAATTTTTGGAATCTTTGCAGTTGTTTGTGGATTATTTTACCCTCGATATTTCTGGTGGAAATATAAAAAAAGTTATCAAACTCACATAAAAGATAATTATAAGAATAGATTTGGCGAAACAGAGTATATCGAATTTAGAGAAAATGTTATTTTTACAAAAGACAAAATAGGAGAAGGCACAATCAATATATCGGAAATTGATAGAGTTGATGAAACAGAAAAGCATTTCTTTGTTCAAATAAAAACAGGAGTTGCATTGATTATTCCAAAATACAAGATAACAAACCCAGATGAAGTTCGAGATAAATTCAAATCGTTAGGTTTTACTGTAAATACAATCGTAAACAATAAATGGTTAAGCTAAAAATCAAATAAAATGAAACAAACTTTTTTTATCATTGCAACCCTTTTCTTTTTGTGTAGTTGTTCGGAAAAAGAAACTATTATATCAGGAACAATCATTGGAAATGAGGATAAAGTAATTTATTCTAATCCTAAAGGGGGAACTTGTTTTTCAGGATTTAGAGACACGGTTAGTGTTGATGAAAATGGAAACTTTGAATTGAAACTTACATTAAAACAACCTTCATTTGTCGAATTATGGACTTCTCAAACTGGTAAAGGAGTAAAACTTTTACTTGAAGAAGGGAAAAAATACCACATTCTTATCAATGTTGAGAATGATAATATACCAGAAATATCGGGAGACAATGAAGACGGACAGCGTTTGTATTCTTCCTTGCCTAACCCTTCTTTTATGTCGCAGCAAAACAGAGAACTGCAAAAGGAAAATTCTATAGCCGTAATTAGTGAAAAGATACAAGAAATGAAAAGCGAAGAATTAAAGCAGTTCCAAAAAATGCTTGATGAAAGCAAAATATCAAAATCGTTCTTCGAATTAATCAAAATAGATAGAGATTGTTATTACGCTTCTCTTGAAAGTAGAATTATACAAATAAAGATTTACGGTTCAACTCCCAATGAAAAAGGAGAATACATACTCGATAATGGAGAAAACTTACTTGAGAGTTTAGATAAAATATACACTCAGTATCCCCCTAATAAAAGCGATTTCCTTATTTCCTCATTCTCGCCAGAATATATAGAGTTTTTTATTAAGGATTATGTTACTATACAAGAAAACTACAATATGGAAAAGTTAATGGATCTGTATGAAAAAGGACAGCTTCATACTTTTTATATTGATTTGTCAAAGAAATATATAGACGGACGCTTGTTGGAGTTTTTTCAAGCGAGCTATATATATAAAGCAAGTATTCAGAAACGTTTTGAAAAAGAATTAATATCCCTGTTCGAACAATTTGAAAAAGATTATCCTCAAAGTGAATACACCAAATATATGAAACCATATATTGATGAAATTATTGATTATCACGCAAAGATAGAGATGGATTATGGAGATGAGATTTCTTTTATCGAACAATTTGACAACATAAATACATTCAAAAAACTTGTTAGTTCATTGGCAGGGAAAAAGATTTATATAGATATTTGGGCTACTTGGTGTGGTCCGTGCAAAAGAGAGTTTCAGCATTCTGAAGAATTGAAGAAAGTATTAAAAGAGAATGATACTCAAATGCTTTATGTTTCTATCGACACTGAAGAAAAAGATTCGCATTGGCGAGAAATGATAAAGTATTATAATTTGGAAGGTAAACATATTCGAACAAATAAAAAGTTACTTGAGGAATTAGTAACTATGTATGATGAAAAATCAAAAAGCATTTCAATTCCTTGGTATATTTTGATAGATGAGGAAGGAAATATAATCAAAAAACACGCTAAAAGACCTTCTGAAATTATTTCAGGGGGTAACATATTTGATTAATTAAAAACAGTATCTTTGTTCCTTCAACTTAGTGTTATTTACTCAGAAATAAGCTGCTTATGGAAACTAACTTAGTTAAAATGATGTTGCCATTTAAGATTCAGCAACTGCTTGAAACGATAATCGACAAGAGAGGCTTTAATCTTAAAGACGCTTTACAATATCTATATTCTTCTGAACTGTACAAACAAATGTCGGAGGACGACTCTTACTTGTGGCAGTTGAGCACTCCTAATCTGTATGATATGCTTAAAAAAGAAAAGAGCAAGCAGAAACATAAAGAAAATAATTCTGGTGCCGTATTGCTGTTTTTGGCTTTTTGTATAGAGAACTATCAAGAACATAAAAAGCTAAGTGTAGAAGAAACATTGTTCTTGTTTAATAAGTATGGGGTTGTTAGTTACTTGGCAGATGTTTTTGATATGCTGCATACGCAAGGTAAAGACTATATTATGAGTGAGATAGATGAATATATTAACAACAGGAGGATTTAATAATGAAAGTATATCACGGTTCGCTTGTGCAAGTGCCTAATCCTAATATAGAAAAAGGTCGCCAAAGTACCGACTTCGGGAAAGGGTTTTATACCACAACTAATATTGAACAGGCTAAACGATGGGCTCAGAAGAAGTTGAAATCGGCAAAAGAAGGCGATAAAGCAGTAGTGAATATATATGAAGTTGATGACAATCTACTTACTAATCCCAAATACAATATTAAAAAGTTTGAGAATCCTAACGAAGAATGGTTAAACTTTGTAGTTGAGTGCAGAAGAACCACACTTCATAAGTATGATATTGTTTTTGGCGCAGTGGCAAATGATAAAATCTATACTACAATAACATTATACGAAGCACAAGTTTTAACTGCCGAAGAAACTGTAGCACGCTTAAAGGTTGATGATTATTTTAATCAAATATCATTTCATAGCCAAAGCGCAGTTGACGAATTAGTGTTTGTCGATGCAGAAGAAGTTACTTTAGAATAACAAACTAAATAAATTACTGAATATGAAAACAAATAAATTATTGACAATATTGATGGTATTTGCTGTCTTTGTAATTTGTTCTTGCAGTAGAGCCTCGCAAGAGAATGCTTTATCGTCGGCAGATGTCGAGATGGAGTTAGTAAATGAGCAAGGGATTGACATTGTTGAACCGATAGACAGAAAAATTATTCAGAAAGGCAATATAAGATTCAAAACAGCAGACGTTAATAAGACAAAGTCTTTAATTTCTCAGGCAGTTAAAGAGTTAAACGGTTATATATCGGAAGATGATGTTTATGATTATTCCGACCGAATTGAACATCGGTTGACTGTTCGTATTCCTGCCGACAAGTTCGATATACTCTTAAAAAACATTTCTGAAAGCGTAGATAAGATTGATAGTAAAAATATTTCCTTACTTGATGTAACAGAAGAATACATCGATGTCGAGGCACGGATAAAAACAAAAAAGGAACTTCACGCTAAATATACCGAACTCTTAAAGCGAGCAACAAAAGTAGAGGAGATACTAAACATAGAGAGAGAAATCGGTAATCTACAATCAGAGCTTGAATCTATTGAAGGGCGACTTAATTATCTGAAGAATGGAATCTCATTTAGTACATTGACTGTATCTTATTATCAAAAAACAAAAGCTAAATTTGATTTTTCTTCAAAGTTTGTAGACGGAATTAAAAATGGTTGGTCTGTCTTTATGTGGTTCATTGTGGGACTATCATACCTCTGGGTTTTCATAATTGTGGCTATTGTCGTTGTTTGTTTAGTATTACAAAGAAAAAAGAGAAAGTCTAAATCGAATAATCAACAATAATATGCATTCAATATTCAACAAGGAACAACAAGAGAAAGCTGCTTTTATATTGCAAAGTCCTTTGGCTAAACTGTCGGAACTTTATTCTAATGAAATAAAAGACTTAGCAGTTGTGTGGTGTTATTATTCTGGTAAAATAGAAGGTAACACTTATACTTATGTTGAAACAGAAGCATTGTTGAAAGACGGCATCACTTCTGAGAAACGTTATGAAGATGCTAAGATGCTCAAAAACCTTTATAATACATTTATATCAGAAGTTGAATATATTGTTAAAGGGGGAAATCAAGAGAGTATTGATGAACGTACCCTTTTTAGAGTGCATCAATCTATTTCAACGGGATTGGTTTCTAATGAAGAGTCGGGTTCTTTGAGAACTCGTGCTGTTCGTATTAGCGGAACGGAATATGTCCCTCCTAAAAGTTTACAAGAGATAAAAAATGGATTAAATGAAATTCTATTTAATCAGGAGCAATACGTCAATCCATTAGAAAAGGCAGTGTATCTGCATTGTAATCTTGCACGTTTACAGCCATTTATTGATGGAAACAAGCGAACTGCTCGTATGATGGAAAGCATTGTTTTGATGAATGCGGGTGTAATTCCTGTTTATTCTTCTAAAGATGCTGACATTCTGAATTACAGGAAAGGATTGATTGCCTTTTATGAAACAGAAGATTACACTACTTATTCCGATTATTTTCTGAACAGGCAAATCGAACGCATAAAAGAAATAGAACAATGACACAATACATAGAACTAACTCAGATGACTTTTTGGGGTTATCACGGCGTGATGCCGCAGGAAAAGAAAGTTGGAAATACTTATACAGTCGACCTTAAAGTTTATTTCGACTTTACTGCCGCTATGGAGTCTGATGATTTGAACGATACTATAAACTATGCGTCGATTTATGACATTGTTAAAGGCGAGATGCAAATTTCTTCCGATTTGATTGAGCACTTAACTTGGCGCATTGTAAAGAAAGTCAAAGAGAGTTTTCCACAAATCACATCTATTGATATTCGTTTGGCAAAGAAAAACCCTCCCTTTGGAGGTGATATAAAGGAGGCTGCGGTAGTCTTATCTTGCGAATTTTAATAAAGTGTATTGTCTTGTCTAATAAACACTTAGGTTCTCGAAAATAAAAGTCTTCACTTTGGGTCGTCTTTGATAGGAGATACCCCTCGCCTTTGATAGGAGATAGGCGAGGAGTATCTCCTAAGAGAGACGGGGTGTTTGAAGGAGAAAGGCGGCGGGTATCTCCTAACAAGCAACCCGCCTATCTCCTAAGAACGACAAGGGGTATCTCCTAAGAAACAACTCGCCTATCTCCTAACAACGACAGGGGGTATTAAGTAAGATAGGGTAACTACGTTATAATCACTTGCCAGTGTCCTATATCGTGCCACTTGCCAAACTTCCAGCCAGCCTCACTAAAGAAAGAAACTTGTTTCATTCCAAACTTTTCGTGTAGGCGGACACTTCCCTCGTTGGGGACACAGATGTTAGCAATCACTGAATGTATATCCATTGTCTTTGCCTCGTCGAATAAACGTTGGTAAAGTATAGTTCCTATACCTTTGCCTGAACAATCTTTGTCGAGATATATGGTTACTTCCTTTGTTCTGGAGTAAGCACTTCTATTTATCCAGTTGTGTAAATAGCAATAACCAACTATCTTGCCTTCGAGTTCGCAAACATAGTAGGGCAGACCTTCTTTCAGAATGTTACTGATGCGTTGTTGCATCTCCGAAATACTTACAGGCGTAGTTTCAAACGATACGACTGTATTCTCTACATAATGATTGTAAATGTCGCAAATGCTTTTTGCATCTTCCAGTGTTGCTGTTCTTATTATCATTTATTGTAAGGTGATTTATACTTTTATCGTACGGTATATTGTAATAGCAAATGCAAAACTAATCAATATATTTGAATAATTCATCTGCAATCTCTATCTTTGTAACTTGAAAACAAGAATACGATTTTATGAATAGAGTAGAATATTATAATTTTATTGAAGAACGGCTATTCACTCTTTGCTATCGAGTCGAGAACAGAGGGAAGATAAATATTCTTGATTACCATTTGCACTCAGAAAATTTTTATAGAGATTTATTAAACAAGCTATATTTATGGAAACTTGAAAATCTGAATTCTCTGATTCCAAATGTAGAAGCCATTGACCTTATAGATCGAACAAACAAGATTGTAATTCAAATATCCGCCACAAATACAATGGCGAAGATTAATAGTGCTTTAAGCAAGTCATCTTTGTTGTCAAAAGAATACGAAGGTTTTAGTTTTAAGTTTATCTCGATCGCTAAAGATGCTAACAATCTGAGATGCCAATCATATAATCCACCTATGGGTATTGATTTTGTTCCTGCCACAGATATATATGATGTAAGGTCGATATTGCAAGATGTCTATAACTTGGATATAGACAAGCTTGAAATCATATACGAACTAATTAAAAGTGAACTCGGAAGAGAAACAGATGCTTTAAGACTTGAATCAAATCTTTCTTCAGTAATCAATATTCTTTCCAAAGAAAATCTTTCTTCAGTTGACTTAAATAGTAATATAAATAGTTTTGATATTGATCGAAAAATAGATTTCAATAGCCTTACTGCATCAAAAGAAATAATAAACGACTATAAATATAGTCATCACATAGTTGATAAGATATATGCAGAATTTGATAAGTCAGGATGTAACAAGAGTATCTCGGTTCTTAATGCGATAAAGAGAGAGTATGTTAATTATTCGTCTAAATTGACAGGCGATGAACTATTTAACCTTGTTATTGCAAATATTTTGGAGAGAATAATTCAAAGTTCTAACTTTGAAAAAATACCTCGCGAAGAGATGGAAATGTGTGTGGGCATACTTGTTGTAGATGCTTTTATAAGATGTAAGATTTTCAAGAATCCTAACGATTATAACTATGCTACTACCTGATAATATTCATCCTGAAAATAGCATTTACTATAATGGTGCGCTTGTGTTGGAATTGATACAACAACACAAGTGTATTGAACTTACAGAATTATATATTCTTGTCAAAAATAAAAAGAATATGAGTTACCCTATTCTGATTTTATGTTTGGATTGGCTTTACTTACTGAATGTGGCTATTATAAATAAGAAAGGAGAAGTTTGTTTATGTTTTTAAAGTCTTTAATAATTTCAACCCCTACTAAGGTCATCAGAGAGATACGTTTTCATAAAGGAATAAATCTTATCGTTGATGAAAGTAAAGGTCAAATAACTGGAAATAATGTTGGCAAAACTACAGTTCTCCGTCTAATCGACTTTTGCTTGGGAGAAGAGGCTAAACATATTTATATTGATCCAGAAAACAAGAAGACGGAATATCTACTTGTTAAAGATTACCTAATAAAAAACAAAATCATAATAACTCTTACTTTAGGTAATAGTGTAGATGGAGATAATGAAGATGTAGTTATAAAAAGAAATTTCTTGTCAAAACCAAGAAAGGAAATTATTAGAGAAATAAATGGAGAGTTTATCGCTAAGGACGACTTTGAAGATAAGTTATCTGAATTGTTATTGCCAGACCTGAAAGAGAATAGACCAACATTCCGACAAGTTATTTCTCATAATATTCGTTATAGCGATTTGAGAATTTCCAATACATTAAAAACTCTTGATTCTTATACAACAGATGCTGAATATGAAACGTTATATTTACATTTATTCGGTTGTGATTTTACATCAGGCTATGACAAGCAAAAGATTATAGAAAAAATAAAAACAGAAAATACTTATAAAAAACGATTAGAGAAAAAACAATCTCGCAATGAATATGAAGTTCTCCTAGAATGGGTTAACGACCAGATAGAGGTGTTGAATAAAAAGAAGTCTAATCTGAATATTAATGAGGATTTTGAATCAGACATAAATTTGCTAAACAAGGTTAAGTATTCAGTAAACTCAGTAAGTTCTGAAATTGCGTCATTGAATCTGCGTAAAAATATAATTTTAGATGCTAAACAAGATTTTGAATATCAAAAATCAGGTGTAGACATACAAGTATTGGAGACTATATACCAACAAGCAGCCTCGTTGATTCCGAATTTGCAAAGAAAATTTGAGGAACTTGTAACATATCACAATCAAATGCTTGTGCAAAAAATTAAGTTTATCACTCAAGACTTACCACTTATAGAAAATAAAATTCAAGAAAAAAATAACGATCTTACTTCTCTTTTGTCCAAAGAACAAATTTTGTCTGAAAAAATTATGCAATCGGATACATTTGAAGAATTAGAAGGTATTATACAGGAACTAAATAATTTATTTAAGAAAAAGGGAGAGTATGAAAATGTAATAAATCAGATATCCGAAGTAGAGGCAAATATCAAAGAACAGAATGAGAAATTAAAAAAAATTGATGAGCAGCTATTTGCTCCTGATTTTGAATCTATTGTAAGAAATCAGTTAAAGAAATTTAATAAATTTTTCGGGGAAATCTCGAATCAGTTATACAAAGAGCAATATGCAATAACTTATAACATTGTAACTAACAGTAAAGGACAGAAAATTTATAAATTTAGTTCCTTTAATGTAAATCATAGTTCTGGGAAGAAACAAGGAGAAATATCCTGTTTTGATATAGCTTATACGTTGTTTGCTGATGAAGAAGAAATTTCATGTCTTCATTTTCTTCTAAACGATAAGAAAGAATTGATTTATGGTGAACAGTTGAAAAGAATAGCAGAGGTCGTTAATAAAAAAGATATTCAATTTGTAGCTTCTATTCTAAGAGATAAACTTCCCCCTGAATTAGATAAAGAAGAGTACTTCGTGGTTAAGTTATCACAAGACAATAAGCTGTTTAGGATAGAGAATCAATAATTTTAGCCTAATGAATGACCATTACTAAAGATTCTCTTCCCCTAATACAAAATACACTTTCCTATTAATTAATCGAGATACTAAATATTACTCTTAGCGTACTCTATAAAAGCTTTGTTTACCACTCTGTTTCCTCCAGGTGTAGGATAATCTCCAGAGAAGTACCAGTCGCCCGAATGGTTAGGACAAGCTTGGTGCAATCCTTCTAAAGATTGATAAACTATTTGTACTTGCGCCTGAGTGTCTTTCGGTGTGAGTATCTCAGCAATCTTTTGTGATATTTCTTCGTCGCTGAAAGGACTGTAAATGTCTTTTACATAATTTACAATCTCTTCTTTTGGTAAATCAATTTGAGCTTTACATTTTTGATAAGTTTCCTCTATAATATTTTCCATTCCTCGCTCTTTAAGCAAAGCAATAGCTGCGCGAAAGGCGACAAACTCGTCCATACGATTCATATCTATACCATAACAATCGGGATAACGAACTTGTGGTGCAGAAGAAAGAATTATTATCTTGCGAGGGTGTAGGCGGTCGAGTATCTTAATAATACTTTGTTTTAGAGTAGTACCCCTAACTATACTATCATCTATAATAACTAAATTGTCGACATAAGGACGAATTGAGCCATAAGTAACGTCATAGACGTGAGTAGCAAGGTCGTCTCTGGCAATTCCTTCCGTTATAAAGGTACGTAACTTAATATCTTTAATAGCTACCTTTTCTCTTCTTATGCGGAAAGTCAATTTGTTTTCTTTAGAATATTCATCAAGTCCTTCCATCATTCCGTAGAATGCCACTTCGGCTGTGTTGGGAATAAAGGAAAATACGGTATTTTCTAAGTCGTTGTCTATAGCATCTAATATTGAAGGTATAAGTAAATGCCCTAACATTTTACGTTCTTTGTAGATGTCGCAATCACTACCTCGTGAAAAATATATTCTTTCGAACGAACAAGGCTTAACATTTTTAGGTTGAAGTATTTGTTCTAAGCTTATCTTATTATTGTCTCTTACAAAAAAAGCTTCGCCAGGCTGAAGTTCTTTTATATCTTCAACATTTACGTTCATAACGGTTTGTATAACGGGACGTTCTGATGCTAAAACTGCTATCTCATCATCATAATAATAAAAGGCAGGACGAATACCAGAAGGATCGCGCAAAGCAAACATTTCTGCCGTACCTGTAAGTCCGCAAATAACATAACCTCCGTCCCATAAAGGCGAAGCTTCTTTTAGTATATTTGCCAAATTGATATTCCCAACAGTCTCGTCCATCAAGCTACCGAGCATTTCGAGCAACATAAAAGTGTCGGAATATAAGCGAGGGTGCTCTCCTCTATCAACCAAGTATTCAAAAATCTCATCAACATTAGTAAGGTTGAAATTGCCACAAAGCATAAGACTGCGTTTGCGCTTCTGATTTCTTCTTAAGAACGGATGTACATACGCCAAGCCTGAGCGTCCGGTAGTACTGTAACGAAGATGTCCCATATAAGCTTCACCACAAAAAGGGATATTTGAATCTTTTTTACCAGCTATTTGGTCTATCGTATTATTAATGTTATCAAACACTTCAACTATAGCACCACTCCCCATAGCACGCTCTCTGAATATATACTCAGTACCGGGATTTGCCGTTGCATTTACACAACCAACTCCAGCACCTTCTTGTCCTCTATTGTGTTGTTTTTCCATCAATAGATATAGTTTGTTTAATCCATACTTCCACGTTCCGTACTTCTCAACATAATATTCCATTGGTTTCAATAGGCGAACTAAAGCCACCCCACATTCATGTTTTAATTGTTCCATATCATTATTTAATAATAAAAGATTATGCAATGTTGATTGTTTTTTGTTTTTCTATCTCTTTAATTGATTGTTAATAATCTCGTTCTATTTGAGCTATCTTTTTGTTTATAAGTTCCATTTTCTCTTCTTGTAAAACCTTTTTGTATTCAATAGGCGTTACTTTTATAAAGTGTTTCAGATAAATATCCCAACTACTAATTATTTTCAAAGCAAGCCGACTTTGCGTGTGTCGTGCGTGTGCAGTTATTAATTGTAACAATTCGTGAGCATCTGCCCTATCTTCTACAAGAGAAAGCTCTACCATTTCCATATTACAATTAGAATCAAAATTTCCATCTAAGTCTAAAACGTAAGCCAAACCTCCACTCATACCTGCGGCAAAGTTTCGCCCAGTTAAACCTAACACTACGGTGCGTCCGCCAGTCATATATTCGCAACAATGATCGCCTACACCTTCAACAACTGCTACCGCTCCACTGTTGCGAACACAGAAGCGTTCGCCAACTATACCATTTATATATACTTCCCCCGAAGTTGCCCCATACAATAAAGTATTTCCAGCTATAATATTTTCTTCCGGAATAAATTTTGCATTAGTTGGCGGAACAACTATAATCTTTCCTCCCGACAATCCTTTACCAAGATAATCGTTAGCTTCTCCTTCAAGATTAAAAGATATTCCAGAAGAGAGGAAAGCACCGAAACTCTGTCCTGCCGAACCTGTAAACTTCACATTAATAGTATTTTCAGACAAACCTTTACTACCATAACGTTTAGCTATCTCGCCCGAAAGCATAGCTCCAACCGAACGATTTATATTAGTGATATTTTGTTTTATCTCTATTGGCACAGTTGTTTTAATTGCCGATTGAGCTTTGTTTATAAGTTCGACATCGAGCACCGAATCTATCTTATGGTCTTGTTGTTTAGTGTACTTTATATCATTTTTGTTATCTACGAATAACATTAGTTTAGAAAAATCTAACTTGTTTGTTTTTTCGTTTCTTTCAACAGCCCTTACTTCAAGCAAGTCGCTCCGTCCTATTATTTCCTCCAAGCTACGATACCCCATTTGCGCTAAATGCTCTCGTACTTCCTGAGCAAGAAAATTCATATAATTTATAACGTACTCATATTTCCCTTTGAAGCGAGCCCTAAGTTTTTCGTCTTGAGTAGCAACACCAACAGGACAAGTGTTTTCGTGGCATTTACGCATCATAACACAACCCAAAACTATCAATGCGCTTGTTGCAAAACCAAATTCTTCAGCTCCAAGCAACGTTGATATTATTATATCTTTTCCTGTTTTTAGTTGTCCATCGGTTTGAAGTCGCACATATCCTCTAAGATTATTCATTACTAATGTTTGCTGAGTTTCGGCAAGACCTAAATCTCCAGGAATACCAGCATACTTTACCGAACTTATAGGACTTGCCCCTGTTCCGCCTTCTCCTCCGCTTATAATTATTCGGTCGGCTTTAGCTTTAACAACACCAGCAGCAACAGTTCCCACTCCGCTTTCGGCAACTAACTTTACGCTTACCTCAGACGAGGGGTTTATATTCTTAAGGTCGAATATGAGTTGAGCCAAATCTTCAATAGAATATATATCGTGATGAGGAGGAGGCGAAATAAGAGTAATGCCCGGTATTGAATGTCGAGTTTTTGCTATTATTTGATTAACCTTAAAGCCCGGCAGTTGTCCACCTTCTCCTGGTTTTGCACCCTGAGCTATTTTTATTTGCAATTCATCGGCATTCACTAAGTATTCGGCAGTAACACCAAAACGACCAGAAGCTATTTGTTTAATAGCACTTCGACGATTAAGTCCGTCTTCCCCAGTCTGATACCTCGATGGCTCTTCCCCACCCTCTCCTGTATTGCTTCGTCCGTGTACTATATTAAGGGCTATTGCTATTGCTTCGTGCGCCTCTTTGCTTATAGAACCGAACGACATCGCTCCGGTTACAAATCGTTTTGTTATGTTCTCTACAGGCTCTACCTCCGATATATCTATAGGATTGTGTTTGTAAGTAAAAAAATCACGCAAAAACACGGGTTGGCATTTATTGTCAACAAGATTAGAATACTCCTTAAATTTTTCGTAATCGCCTAATCGAGTAGCTATTTGTAGTTTTTTAATAATCTCAGGATTCCAAGTATGATACTCTCCTCCCTTACGATAAGAATAAAAACCTGAGTTAAGAAGAATAGCATCGTCTTCTTTATCTTCAAAAGCAGATAAGTGGTCGAATAAAACATCTTTAGTTATATCATCTAAGTCGATACCTCCAATACGAGAAGCTATTCCGCTAAAATAATTATCAAGAACTTCTTTACCGATACCGACAGCCTCAAATATTTGTGCACCACGATAACTTCGCAGAGTTGAGATTCCCATTTTAGATAAAATTTTAAGCAAGCCTTTATTTACAGCTTTTATATAATTCTTCTCTGCCGTATCGTAGTCTAACTGTAATTCGTGCGAATTCACAGCTTCATTTATTATCGAAAACACCATATAAGGATTTACAGCAGTAGCTCCGAAGCCCAGAAGTAAGGCAAAGTGCATAACTTCTCGTGCTTCGGCAGTTTCAACTACTATTGCTATCTGCATACGCTTTTTCTTTTTTATAAGATGATGGTGCACTGCCGACACTGCAAGCAAAGAAGGTATAGCCGCTTGATGTTTGTTTACACCTTTATCACTAAGAATAACATAACTATACCCTTCGTTTACGGCTTGCTCGGCTTGAATACATATGCTTTCTAAAGCAGCGGCTAAATCGTTGGAGAATAATATAGGTATTGTTATTGTTCTAAATCCTTTATAAGCCAAATGTCTTAATATGTCTAAGTCGCGATTATTAATAATAGGCGTTTGCAATTTCACCATTTTACATAGCTCTGGCGACGGCTTTAACAGATTTGTAGACTGACTGCCTATATAAAGAGATAGCGACATTACTAATTCTTCTCTTATTGGGTCGATAGGAGGATTGGTTACTTGTGCAAAAAGTTGACGAAAGTAGTTAAATAAACGTTGAGGCTTTTGAGAAAGCACAGCTATAGGTGTATCGTTCCCCATAGAGCCTATTGGCTCCTTAGCCTCTTTAGTCATCGGCAGAATAATATTATAGACATCTTCTTTAGAGTAACCAAAAGCCTTAAGAAGTTTATTATGATTATCCACATTGTGTTTCACTTTTCTTCCAGATAGAATGTCGGATAAAATTATTCTACTTTTAGATAGCCATTCGCCATAAGGATATTCGTTAGCTAATGTTTCTTTCAGTTCGGCATCATAAAATATTTTACCTTCAACAGAGTCTATCATCAACATCTTACCAGGCTTTAATCTTCCCTTTTCTTTTATTTCTAAATTTTCAAACGGCAATACTCCAGCTTCGGAAGCAATTACCATTATGTCGTTGTTTGTAATAACGTAACGAGCAGGGCGAAGACCATTTCGGTCAAGCATACCTCCAGCATACCGTCCGTCGGTAAAGAGAATAGTCGCTGGTCCGTCCCAAGGTTCCATTATAATACTATGATATTCATAAAATTCTTTCAATTTGTTAGGTATCGGATTTTTATCGTTCCAACTTTCGGGTACCAACATTGCCAATGCGTGAGGTAGCGATTTACCCGACATAACCAAAAACTCTAATATATTGTCGAGAGAAGCACTATCGCTCATATCTTTTTGCAATATCGGAAATATATCTTCGGAGCTTCCAAGCTCTGAAGCCGACAGAATACTTTCACGAGCATCTAACCAATATCGATTTCCTCTTATAGTGTTTATTTCTCCATTATGACCGAGCAGCCTAAAAGGCTGAGCCAATCGCCACGAGGGAAATGTATTTGTACTAAATCTCGAATGGACAAGTGCTAATCCGCTTGTGAAGTAAGGATTTGTAAGGTCGGGAAAATAATCGCGCAACTGTGTTGAGGTTAACATTCCTTTATATACGATACGTTGAGTAGAAAGACTTACCACATAAAAACTACTCTTGTCGATAAGGGTAGATGATAAAACTTCTTTCTCTATTTTTTTACGAGCAATATAAAGACGTTTCTCTAAACCCTCGCTCGATAAGTTGTTGTCTACTACAAATATTTGTTTAATTAACGGTTCGTTACAAAGAGATAGCTCTCCCAAAATATCGCTATTCACAGGAACATTTCGTGTTCCAAGCATAGAAAGACCTTCGCAAACAAGCACTCCGTTAATAATATCCATACATAACTCGGCAAGAGCCTCATCTTTAGGCAAAAACACAAGTCCTGTGCCATACTTACCTCTTTCGGGTATAGGAATTCCTTGTAATAAAATAAATTCGTGTGGTATCTGCAATGTAATGCCCGCTCCATCGCCAGTTTTATTGTCGGCACTTTCGGCACCACGATGCAACATATTCTCAAGCACTTGAAGTCCTTGCTCTACTATAGTGTGCGATTTATTTCCTTTAATGTCTACAACCAATCCAACACCGCAAGAGTCGTGCTCGAACTCAGGTTGGTATAATCCTATTTGCTTCATCATTTCTATTTTAATTTTTGTTTTTATTCTGCATTTGTTCTATAAAACTACTTGTTATACCGAGATGAAAAATCAGCATTGTAAACTAATGTTAACCTACACTTGACAAATGCCTTTTTATGTTGTAACTTTGTGCACACAAAAAGTGATATACCGCTGAGATATAGTCTTTGGCGGTTTTTTTGTACTGTGTTTCAACTAAAAACTCGGTGAGTTACAATATAAAACTCAGTGTGATTTCTCTGAAACACACTATGATTTTTCTGAAACACACCGAGTTTTTGTAAAAGAGTCTTCATTTTATCGAAAATGCATAGTTCGCCTAAAAATACCTACAGTTAAAGATTGTAAAGTTGAGTTAAATCTTCCTCCGTCTATCTTATAAATAACAACTCGCGATACTTCGGCAGAGTCCACATTTCATTGTCTACTATAAGTTCGAGTTTGTCTATATGATAACGTATCTCATCAAAATAAGGAGCTATCTTTTCGCAATAAACAAGAGCCTTTTCGCGTTCATCTTCTATCACATTGGCAACCTTTCGAGCATCTATCATTTCATCAACTTTTGCTTTTATAAAATTCAGGTGCATAGCAATTTCTTCTATTATTGTTAAGTCTTGAGACGCAATATTCAAAGCCTTTTCTTTGTCGTAAAGATTAAATATTTTAGAAACATTATCGAGCAGCAAACCTTGATAGCGAGTAGCTACGGGTATTATGTGGTTCATTGCCAAATCGTCCAATACACGAGCTTCTATCTGAATCTTTTTTGTATACTGTTCCCATTTAACTTCGTTACGAGCGTGAAGCTCTCGTTGGCTTAACACTCCTGTTTGAGTAAACATTTCCACACTTTGCTTTGTAATATAAGCGTCGTATATAATCGGTACACGAGTTTCGCAATCTAATCCGCGTCTCTCGGCTTCAGCTTTCCACTCTTCGCTATAGCCGTTACCATCGAACCTAATAGCTTTCGACTCTCGGATATTCTTTCTTACAACTTCAAACAAAGCCTCTTCCGTTGTTTTGCCTGCACCTATCAACGCATCTACCTCTTGCTTGAAGTGTTTTAGTTGATAAGCCACAGCCGTATTAAGAGCAAGCATAGCAGCAGCACAGTTTGCCGACGAACCAACCGCTCTAAATTCAAATCTATTTCCCGTAAATGCAAAGGGAGAAGTGCGGTTGCGGTCGGTATTATCTACCATAATTTCAGGAATATAATTAAGAGATAAGCGTTTCCCTTTTGCATTATCTAACTCTATATCTTCTATATCTTCGTGCGACTCTATGTAATCAAGAAGTGCAGAAATCTGAGATCCCATAAAAATAGATATAATAGCAGGAGGAGCTTCGTTAGCTCCCAAACGATGAGCGTTGGTAGCAGATGAAATACTTGCTTTAAGCAGTGCATTATTTTTATAGACAGCCATCAACACGTTGGAAATAAAAGTTATAAATTGCAAGTTTTCACTGGCATTTTTCCCTGGGCCAACCAAATTAACTCCCGTATCAGTGCCAAGCGACCAGTTATTGTGTTTGCCCGAACCATTAATGCCTTTGAATGGCTTTTCGTGCAAAAGCACTTTGAAACCGTGTCTTTCGGCTACAATATCCATAGTCGACATTAATAATAAATTATGGTCTACCGCTAAGTTACACTCTTCGTAAATAGGTGCTACCTCAAACTGATTTGGAGCAACTTCATTATGGCGAGTTTTTACTGGAATGCTCAGTTTGTAACACTCGTATTCTAAATCTCTCATAAAAGCACACACTCTGGTAGGAATAGCACCAAAGTAGTGGTCGTCGAGTTGTTGATTTTTCGAACTTTCGTGCCCCATAAGAGTTCTGCCAGTAAGAGCTAAGTCGGGGCGAGCAGCATAAAGAGCCTTATCTACAAGAAAATATTCTTGCTCCCAGCCTAAGAAAGAAAATACTTTCTTTACATCTTTATTAAAATAATGGCATACTTCAGTGGCAGCCTTGTCTACCGCAGCTATCGACTTAAGTAGAGGCATCTTATAATCTAATGCTTCGCCCGTATAAGAAATAAAGATAGTAGGAATACACAATGTATCTTTAACTATAAAAGCAGGAGAAGAAGGATCCCAAGCAGTATATCCTCTCGCTTCAAATGTATTTCGTATACCTCCCGAGGGGAAACTCGAAGCATCAGGTTCTTGTTGAGCAAGAAGCTTACCCGAAAACTCTTCAATCATACCCCCATTGTCGTCGAAGCTCACAAATGCATCGTGTTTCTCGGCTGTTCCATCTGTTAAAGGGTGAAACCAGTGAGTATAGTGAGTTGCTCCCATTTCCATTGCCCACATACGCATACCAGCCGCAACGTGGTTAGCCACTTCCCGAGCCAAAGGCTCTCCCTTATCTATGGCATTAACAACTAACTTCAGAGTCTCTTTCGATAGATACTTTCGCATATTATTTCTGTCGAACACATACTTCCCAAAGTATTCGGAAGTTTTATTTGAAGGTGCAACAACGTCTACAGCCATTCGTCTTGACGCTTCTTTTACAGAACTGAATCTTAAACTTGACATATTGTATGGTGAATTATTTAAGTATAATATTATGTTTAGCACAATTGTCTATCATATCGTCGGGCCAAATGCTTGCCTGCACTTCTCCTATGTGTGCGCATCGAAGGAAAAGCATACATAAACGCGACTGACCAATCCCCCCTCCTATTGATAATGGAATTTTGTCTTCAAGTAGGCTTTTATGAAACTGAAGAGTTTTTCTATTTTCGCAACTTCTTATTTCGAGTTGACGCAAAAGAGCAGCTTTATCAACCCTTATCCCCATAGAAGAAATCTCGAAAGCAGAATCTAATATAGGATTCCAAACAATAATGTCGCCATTAAGTCCTTTGTAGCCATCTTTAGTTGGTGTGCTCCAATCGTCGTAATCAGGAGAACGACCATCGTGTATCTTTCCATCAGGGAGTTCGCCGCCGATACCTATTACAAACACAGCTCCATATTCTTTAGCCACAATGTTTTCTCTTTCTTTTGGAGTAAGTTCAGGGTATTTAGCTTGTAAATCTTCGGTATGAACAAATACAATTTCTTCGGGCAACAGAGACTTAATTTGAGGATAAGATTCACATACGCTTTTTTCAGTATTCTTTAGTGCTTGATATATTTTACAAACTATAGATTTAAGGAAATCTAAGGTACGATCTTCTTTGGTTATGGTTCGCTCCCAATCCCATTGGTCTACATAAAGCGAGTGTATGTTATCTAACTCTTCGTCGGCACGAATAGCATTCATATCTGTATAAAGACCTTTACCTGGCTTTATACCGTAAGCTCCAAGTTTCATTCTTTTCCACTTAGCTAAAGAGTGAACAATTTCAGCTCTTTTACCTCCAACAGCAGGTATTTCAAAAGAAACAGGACGCTCAACACCATTAAGGTTATCGTTTATTCCTGTTCCTGAAAGAACAAACAGAGGAGCTGTAACTCGTTTTAAGTTTAATGCCTGAGCCAATTCGGCTTGAAACTTTTCTTTTATTTGCTTAATCGCTTGCTCCATATCTTCGGGAGCAACTGTAGGCTTATAGCCTTTGGGAATAATTGTAGACATAATTATTTATTATTAAAGTGATTTTAATCTATTCATTGCTTCTAAAGTATCATTTCTTTTTCCGAATGCGGTAAGCCTAACAAAACCTTCTCCATTCTGTCCGAAACCAACACCCGGCGTAGTAACTATTTGTAGCTCATTAAGTAGTTTATTGAAAAAATCCCAAGACGATAAACCTTCTGGAGTTTTTGCCCAAATGTAAGGAGCGTTTATTCCTCCATAAACCGTAAGACCTATATTCTCAAGATTTTCTTTTATTATAAGAGCATTCTCCATATAATAATTAATAGTTTCTTTTATTTGTTTCTGTCCTTCAAGAGAATAAATAGCTTCCGCAGCACGTTGAATAATGTAAGCTGTTCCATTAAATTTGGTAGTCTGCCTTCTTCTCCATAATTTATTTAGCGAGATAAGTTCTCCCTTATTATTAACTCCCATTAATTCTTTAGGCACCACAGTATATCCACAACGCATACCCGTAAAGCCTGCCGTTTTGGAGAAACTTCTAAACTCAATAGCTACCTTTTTAGCTCCTTCAATCTCATAAATACTATGAGGTATATCGTCTTCGGTAATAAAAGCTTCGTAAGCAGCATCGAACAGTATTACGGCATTTACCTCTAACGCATAATCGACCCACTCCTTTAGTTGTTCTTTTGTAAGCGTTGTTCCCGTAGGATTGTTGGGGTAGCACAAATAAATAATATCAACTTTCTTTTCGGGCAATTGAGGAGCAAAACAATTAGCTGGTGTAGCCGGAATATAAACCTTGTTACGCCCTGCCATAGTGTTAGTATCTATATATACTGGATAAACCGGGTCTGTGATAGCTACCACATTGGCGGCACTAAAGATGTCTCCTATATTGCCCGTGTCGCTTTTAGCTCCATCATTAACAAAAACCTCATCAACATCTAAGCATATTCCTCTATTGTTGAAGTCATTCTTAATAATAGTTTCAACAAGAAAAGAATAACCACATTCAGGAGCATACCCTCTCATTGTAGTTTCATTGCTCATTTCCTCTGTAGCCCTGAGCAAAGCATCTATAACAGCAGGAGCTATAGGACGAGTAACATCTCCGATTCCTAAGCTTATTACTTTTGCTGTTGGATTTTCTTGTTTATACCTATTTACTTGTTTTGCTATTTCAGAGAATAAGTAGTTTTCACTTAAACCTAAAAAATGTTCATTAACTAATGCCATATATTTACGTGTATGTTATTTTGATAAATTAATAAGTTCGCCTTCAAAAACAGTAACAGCTTCACCAGTCATATAAACTCGATTGTTGCTTTCTCGCCATTCTATCTCTAAGTTTCCACCAGGAAGAACAATTGTTGCTTTGCGTTCTAATCTTTTAGTGAGAACTCCTGCCACCAACACAGCGCAAGCTCCGGTGCCACAAGCTTGAGTTTCTCCTGTTCCTCGTTCCCAAACTCTCATTTTTGCTTTCCGAGGAGATAGTATTTCTACAAACTCAACATTTGTTCGTTCTGGAAATAACTTAAATCTTTCAATCTTTCTCCCTATACTACTTAATGGGAAATCATAAAGTTTAACATCGAATATAACTGCGTGAGGGTTTCCCATCGACACACAAGTTAGATTATATTGTTCAGGCTTGAAGTTTATCAACTGTTCAACAAGAGTATCGCTTGGATATAAAACAGGAATATCGGCACAGTTTAATATTGGTTCGCCCATATCAACACTAATTTTATTTACTTCGCCTTGTTCCACATATAATTTTAGATGTTTTATTCCAGCCTTTGTTTCGAGCGAAATATCAGTCTTACGAGTTAATTTGTTATCAAAAACATACTTCCCTACACAACGAGAAGCATTCCCACACATCTGAGCTTCGGTGCCATCAGGATTAAACATTCGCATACGAAAGTCTGCAACATCAGACGGCATAATTAAGACCAAGCCATCTGAGCCTACCCCTTTATGTTGGTTACTTATAGCAATAGACAGCTCCTCTGGGCATTCTATCATTTTGTCAAAACAATTAATATAAACATAATCATTTCCTATTCCGTGCATTTTTGTAAATTTCATTTTGTCTCAGTTTAATAGTCATTACAAACAAAAGGACATCAATCACGCCGCAAAGTTGAACATATTTCTTTAAGTATGCAAATAAATTTATCATAAAGTTTCAAAAACTTTCATCGAGACAACAAAAAGAAAACAAATAAAACCGTAAACTTTCTTTTCGTAACAAGTTATTAGATAACGGATTTACTCTTTATTTCAACCGAATTCACCACCCATAAAAATATCTTTATGAAAGTAATATTATTTTGTTTATATTATTTTGACTGTTTTTAAGTTGCTATTTAAGATAATTGTCAATACCTTTGTCGCGTATTATCAAGAATACTAATTAACAATAGATTAATATGGAAAGAAAGGCATCGTTAATATTAGAGAATGGACAACGCTTCGACGGAGTATCTTTTGGTTTTGAAACTCCTGTTTCAGGAGAAATAGTTTTCAACACTGCAATGGTTGGCTACCCCGAAAGTCTAACAGACCCATCTTACGCCGGACAAATACTCACAGTAACCTATCCTTTAGTTGGAAACTACGGAGTACCCAACAATAACATCATCGATGGTCTTTCTGAATTTTACGAATCTGAGAAGATCCAAGTTAAAGGGTTAATAATATCCGAATACTCCCAAAACTACAACCACTGGAATGCAGAGAAAAGCTTGGGAGATTGGCTTAAAGAACACAAAGTACCCGCCTTATACGGAATAGACACACGCGCACTAACAAAACTCCTTCGAGAAAATGGTTCAATGAAAGGAAAGATTATATTCGACTCTGCCGACGAAATAGCTTTTGCAGATATATCGTCTGAAAATTTGGTTGCAAAAGTTAGTTGCAAAGAAGTAATAAAATATGGCAACGGCTCTAAAACAGTAGTATTGGTCGATTGCGGTGTAAAACACAATATTATACGAATACTATTAAAATATGATGTTACTATTATCAGAGTTCCTTGGGATTATGACTTCAACACGATAGAATATGACGGATTATTCCTATCAAATGGACCTGGAGACCCAGAACATTGCGAAGTAACCGTTGCAAACATTCGCAAAGCAATAGATAAAAACAAACCTATTATGGGTATTTGTATGGGAAACCAGCTATTAGCAAAAGCCGCAGGAGCAAGCACTTACAAACTAAAGTACGGACATAGAAGCCATAATCAACCCGTACAATTAGTCAATACTACTAAATGTTATATCACTTCTCAAAATCACGGATACGCGGTAGACACCTCCAAATTAAATGAAGACTGGGAAGCTCTTTTTATTAATATGAATGATGGCTCTAACGAAGGTATTCGCCACAAAACAAAACCTTTCTTTTCTTCTCAATTTCACCCAGAAGCAGCCTCAGGACCAACCGACACTGCTTTTCTTTTCGATGTCTTCATAGAGAATATGCACAACCCTCAGCCTTTAAAAAACATAAAATCAAAAACTTTAGAAGCAATTAAATTACCGAAGAAAGTATTGTTGCTTGGTTCAGGAGCGTTAAAGATAGGAGAGGCTGGAGAGTTCGACTATTCTGGTTCACAGGCTTTAAAAGCTTTAAAAGAAGAGGGCATAGAAACCGTATTAATTAATCCGAATATCGCTACAGTACAAACTTCGGAAGGCGTTGCCGATAAGATATATTTCTTACCTATAACTCCTTTCTTTGTTGAAAAAGTTATAGAGAAAGAAAAGCCGGACGGCATTTTGCTATCATTTGGAGGACAAACAGCGCTTAATTGCGGAGTAGAACTTTATAAATCGGGAGTGTTTGAAAAGTATAACGTTGAAGTATTAGGAACTCCCGTACAGGCAATAATAGACACAGAAGACCGAGAACTATTTGTTAATAAACTCGATGAGATTAATGTTAAGTCGATAAAGAGCATTGCCGTTGAAAGCATAGAAGATGCATACAAAGCAGCTTCAGAACTCGGCTATCCAATAATAGTTAGAGCCGCCTATGCTTTAGGAGGAATGGGTAGCGGTTTTTGTAATAATCAAGATGAGTTGAAATCTTTAGCCGAAAAGGCATTTAACTACTCTAATCAATTGCTAATTGAGAAATCTCTTAAAGGCTGGAAAGAAATAGAATACGAAGTGGTACGAGATAAATACGACAACTGTATCACTGTATGTAATATGGAAAACTTCGACCCTCTTGGTATCCACACAGGAGAGAGCATAGTTGTAGCTCCGTCTCAAACTCTTACCAATAAGGAATATCATAAATTAAGAGAACTTGCAATACGCATTATACGACACATAGGGATAGTTGGAGAATGTAATGTTCAATACGCCTTCGACACCGTTTCTGAAGATTACCGAGTAATAGAAGTTAATGCTCGTCTTAGTCGCTCTTCGGCCTTAGCATCTAAAGCCACAGGCTATCCTTTAGCTTTTATAGCTGCTAAATTAGGACTGGGATATGGTCTGCAAGAACTTAGCAACTCTGTAACCAAAACTACACCTGCTTTTTTTGAACCTGCGTTAGATTATATAGTGTGTAAAATTCCTCGTTGGGATTTAGGAAAGTTCAATGGCGTATCGCACGAGATTGGTTCGAGTATGAAGAGCGTGGGAGAAGTAATGTCGATAGGACGCAACTTTGAAGAGGCAATACAAAAAGGTCTACGTATGATAGCACAGGGTATGCACGGCTTTGTTGCTAATAAAAACCTCGAAGTAGAAGACATAGATAAATCATTGTCGGAACCTACCGACAAAAGAATTTTTATAATAGCCCAAGCGTTAGAGTCGGGATATACAATAGAAAAGATTCACACACTAACAAAGATTGACCTTTGGTTTTTACAGAAACTAAAACTAATATACGATACCTCTAAAGAGATAAGCACATATAATAAGGTAGAAGAACTACCCTGCAACTTACTGCTTAAAGCAAAACAGAAAGGATTTTCGGATTTTCAGATAAGCAAGCTACTGTATAAAGACTCAAATATTGCCTCCGACGAGAAAGCAACCTTAAGAGATTACAGAAAGAAACTGGGAATACTTCCTGTAGTAAAACAAATAGATACCCTTGCGGCTGAATATCCTGCACAAACTAACTACTTGTATCTGACTTATAATGGAACAGAGAATGATGTTTCTTATCTTGGAGATAAGAAGTCGGTAGTTGTTTTAGGCTCTGGTGCTTATCGAATAGGTAGTAGTGTGGAGTTCGACTGGTGTTCGGTAAATGCTCTTGAAAC
Source organism: Dysgonomonadaceae bacterium PH5-43 (assembly GCA_029916745.1). NCBI lineage: Bacteria > Pseudomonadati > Bacteroidota > Bacteroidia > Bacteroidales > Dysgonomonadaceae > Dysgonomonadaceae bacterium PH5-43. Next base: position 115,601 of record JARXWK010000006.1, read on the forward strand.
TATTCGTAAACAAGGTTGGCGAGGTGTTATGATTAACTATAATCCTGAAACAGTTTCGACCGACTACGATATGTGCGATAGGTTATACTTCGACGAACTGACTTACGAAAGGGTTATGGATATTCTGGAACTTGAAAATCCTCACGGAATAGTTTTATCTACTGGTGGACAAATCCCAAACAACCTTGCTCTCCAGCTCGATAAAGAGAATGTTCCTATACTTGGTACGCAAGCAAAATATATTGATAGAGCCGAAGACCGACATAAATTCTCGTCTATGCTTGACGAACTTGGTATCGACCAACCTAAGTGGAAAGAACTTAGCAGTATGGACGATATAGATAAGTTTGTAGAAGAAGTCGGGTTCCCCGTACTTGTTCGCCCATCTTATGTGCTATCGGGCGCAGCAATGAATGTTTGCTCTAATCACTCCGAGCTAAAACAGTTCCTTACATTGGCAGCAAATGTATCACAAAAGCACCCTGTAGTAGTTAGTGCTTTCATTGAGAATGCTAAAGAAATAGAAATAGATGCCGTTGCAGACAAAGGAGAAATAATTACTTACGCAATATCTGAACATATTGAGTTTGCTGGCGTTCACTCAGGAGATGCAACTATACAATTTCCACCCCAAAGACTCTACGTAGAAACTGTAAGAAGAATAAAGCGTATATCTCGCGAGATAGCTAAAGCTCTCCAAATAAGCGGGCCGTTCAACATACAGTTCTTAGCCAAAGACAACGAAATAAAAGTAATAGAATGTAATCTAAGAGCATCTCGCAGCTTTCCATTCGTATCTAAAGTTCTTAAATTAAATTTTATAGAGCTTGCAACAAGAATAATGCTTGGAGAGAAAGTTGAAAAACCAAACAAAAGCGAATTCGAACTCGATTATGTTGGAATAAAAGCTTCTCAATTTTCTTTTTCGCGACTACAAAAAGCCGACCCCGTACTCGGAGTTGATATGACATCAACAGGAGAAGTTGGCTGTATAGGTGATGATTATTACGAAGCAGTGCTTAAATCTATGCTTTCGGTAGGAATGAAGATTCCCAATAAGAACATTCTTATATCAAGCGGAGGAACTAAATCGAAAGTAGATTTACTTGAAGCGTGTAAAACTCTATACAAACACGGCTATTCGCTGTTTGCAACAGAAGGAACTTGCAAGTTTTTACTCGAAAACAATATTCCATCAACACAAGTAGCACAACCAAGCGAAACAGGGCAACCTAATGCTCTTGATATGATACGAAATAAAAAAATAGATATGGTTGTAAACATTCCGAAAAACTTATCGCAAAAAGAATTGTCGAATGGATACAAAATCCGAAGAGGAGCAATCGACTTCAAC